>NZ_DBNGVP010000183.1:0-185798 GCF_057119385.1 Archangium sp.
CGCCGGGGCTGGGGGAAGGCACCCGTCTCGAGGTACTCCCGGGCCCACCAGCGGCCCTCGGCACTCGCCTTGCGGCGGATGGCGGCGATGGTGCCGTAGAGCCACGCTGGAAACTCGAGCACAGGGGAGTGTTCCGTATTCATGGCCTCGCGCCCTACCACAGCGGTCAGATGCGCCTCAAGCGCCAGGCACCCGCTCAGCGGCAGTCCGCGGGCACATGGCCAACATGCTCCTCCCCCCTCCTCAATCCCTCGGCGCCCCTCCCCTGCGCGAGAGGTCCGTCTGGATCGCCTCGAACTGCTCCAGGGCCGCGCGCAGGTCGTCCACGATCTCCCCGGCAATGACATCCGGTGCTGGCAGGTTCGCGGAGTCCTCCAATGACTCGTCCTTGAGCCAGAAGATGTCCAGGCTCACCTTGTCCCGCTGGAGCAACTCCTCGTACCCGTACGAGCGCCAGCGCCCCTCCGGCGCCTTCTTCTCGGACCACGTCGCCTTGCGCTGGTGCCGGTTCTCCGGCAGGTAGCAGGCAACGAACTCGTCGAGATCCGCCCGCTTCAGCGGGTTCGTCTTCAGCGTGAAGTGCTTGTTCGTGCGCAGGTCGTAGACCCAGAGCTTCTCGGTCCACGGCTTCTCCCGGCCCGGCTTCTTCTCGAAGAACAGCACGTTCGCCTTCACGCCCTGCGCGTAGAAGATGCCCGTCGGCAACCGCAGCAGCGTGTGCACCTCGCACTCGTGGAGCAGCTTGCGGCGAATCGTCTCCCCCGCTCCGCCCTCGAAGAGCACGTTGTCGGGCACCACCACCGCCGCCCGCCCGTTCACCTCCAGCAGGGTCTTGATGTGCTGCACGAAGTTGAGCTGCTTGTTGCTCGTGGAGGCCCAGAAGTCGTCGCGCACGACGGTGAGGGCCTCTTTCTCCTGCTCGCCCTCCTCGTTGATGACGGTGACGGAGGACTTGCGGCCAAAGGGCGGATTGGAGAGCGCGATCTTGAACCGCTTGCCCGGGTCGCCGCGAATGGCGTCATCCACCACGACGATGGGAGTCTCATCCCCGCCAACGCCGTGGAGCAGCAGGTTCATCGTGCACAGGCGGGCGGGCGTATCGGCGATCTCCCACCCCCGCAGCGCCTCCAGCTTGAGGTGTTTCTTCTGGTCCTTGTCGAGCCTGTGGTTCCGGGCAATGTAGTCGTGGGCCGCGAGCAGGAAGCCGCCGGTCCCCACGGCCGGGTCCACGAGGGTCTCCCCCGGCTTGGGCTGCATCACGTCCACGATGGCGCGGATCAACGCTCTCGGGGTGAAGTACTGCCCGGCCCCGGACTGGCTGGCCGTCTTCTCCAGCAGGCCCTCGTAGGCGTCGCCCTTCACGTCGGCGTCGAGGCTCGACCACTGCTCGCGGTCCAGCAGGTCCACGATGAGGCGGCGCAGTTTCGCCGGGTCTTGAATCTTGTTCTGGGCCTTGCGGAAGACGAGGCCCAGCGTCCCCTTCGACTTGCCCAGCGTCTCCAGCAGGTGGCGGTAGTGGGTTTCGAGCGCGTCGCCCTCCTTGCTCATCAGGCTGGGCCAGTCGAAGCCCTTGGGAAGGAGCGATGGACGGTTCCACGGAGCCTGGGTCTGCTCGTGGGCCATCTTGAGGAAGAGCAGGAACGTGAGTTGCTCGATGTAGTCGCCGTAGGAGAGGCCATCGTCCCGGAGGACATCGCAGTAGTTCCAGAGCTTCTGGACGATTTGGGCCGAGTGGTTGCTCATCGCGTTGCCTTCTTCATCTTGGGGACAGCGGTGGCCTGCTTCGCTCGGCCCTGTTTGGGTAGAGGCTTGTTCTCCACAGAGACAGAGATGCGCTCAAGGAGCTTGGAGGCAGGTTCGTCTTTCGGGCTCTGCGGCACTAGCGCGCCCTCGAAGGCAAGACGAAGGATCGCTTGTCTCAGATGCGCGGCACGAACAAGTCCTGCCTGCACAGAAGCTTCGGAGGCATCAATAATCGAGAATTGGTCTTCGACTTCCTCGATGATGCGGAGTTGCTCCTGTTGCGGAGGAAGCGGGATGGCAATGCTTCGGATTTCGCCGAGATTCAGCCGAGGTCTGCCAACACCATGCACCTTGTCGCTCAGAAGAGCGCGAGTTGTCTCGCTGTTGAGCGTGGCAAGCAAGTACCTGCTCTGAGCGAGGGCCGCATCAGGTTTGAAGCGGACGCAGTCCGCCTTGACAATGGCGTCACCGAGCGACTCCGGGATCGAACACGCCCGAGGTGGTCGTTCACTCAGAGCGGCTATCACGAGATCTCCGGGATAAACGCGGTGCTTTTTTAGGCGGTCAAAGTGGTCGCGAGAAATGTGAGCGTGTTCGTCGAGGAATCGCCCCTCACCGATATTCTGAAGGCGAACGACTCGGGGGCCTGCTTCAACGTAGTGTTCAGACTTTAGGTTCGACCCAAACGGACCATCTGTGATCGAGTTCGGCTCGTCTGCGGCGAGTTGCTCAAGGGTCGCCCAAACCCAGCCGCTGGGCAGTGGTGGCAGGGCAGCGGTATCTGGGACGGCGGGCTCGATGTATTTCGCCTTCCACTTGTCGTCCTTGGGTAGCTTGCCGGCCGCCTTCATCTTGGCGAACTGGTCGGCCTCCCAGCGGGCGCGACGCTCCTTGATGATGCGGGCGAGCAGCCTTTCGGCGGGCTCGTAGTCGCGCTTCTCGCGGCGGGCGAGTTCGGCCTCGGTCGGAACCAGACGCCCCTCGCACGCGGCCTTCAGGACCGAGGCCCGGTAGCGCTTGAGCTGGGCCTGTACGCGCTTGAGTGCGGCGACTCCGGCATCGAGACGAGTGAACTGCCGCTCAGCCTCTGAAACGATGCGTTCTTGCTCTGCACGAGGCGGCAATGGAAGAGCAAGTGCGAGCATCTTCTCCAAGGGAAGGTGCGCAATCGTCGTTTGTGACGTTGAAGCTTGTCCTGCACCGTGTTGGAAAAAGAGCTGAAGGAACTTCGTGTTCACCACGTCGCAGCGCGGGCGCACTCGGTGGAGCGCCTTCTGGTACATGTACTGGCCTGACTTCCCACTGAAGACTGCGGCACGACCCGGTTCGCCTCCCTCGCAGACCAGTAGGTCCCCGTCATTGACTTGATAGCGAGCGAGCTCGTCGGACTTGAAACCCATCAGCTTCACGTCGGTAAAGTCGATATGTCCCCAACGAACATTCTCGTTTCGTAGGTAAGGAAGCTGGGCGAGGCCCTTTTCGTAAGCCTTTGGGGAGAGCATCTTTCCGAGACGCACCTCGGCGACGGTCCCAAGAGTTGTCCACGCCCACTGGGGCGGCAGCGGCTGCTGACGATCATTCACGCGACCAACACCTCATTCAGCTCTTCGAGCAGCTCATCGAGCTTGCCCGCGAACACCTGATGGACCCGTCCGAGCCCGCCCTTCTGGTTGAAGGGCACGTCCTCGAAGTCGTCCCTCTCGATCCTGAAGCTCGCGGCGACGTGGTCCTTGATGAGCGCCAACCACTGGCGCTGCTCCTCTGAGAACTTCCGTCCCCGGTTCTCCTGCTGGGCCAGCCAGTTCTGGAACCGCTCCTCCACCTGATCCGTGAAGGGCACCAGCTGCCGGTCCTTGTGGAGCGCGAAGCGCACCAGCGACACGATGTCCGTGAGCAACCGCTGGCCTCCAGCCCCTCGCACCTTCGACTTGTCGAGCGTCTCGTACGCCCGCCAGAGCGCCTCGGGCGTCCACGTCCGGGGCGGGGCCTTGATGTCCTCGGCCAGCGCCTTGATGTCCTTGAACGTGAGCCGCTTCGCGTACGGCTGCGAGTACAGCACCTGGATGGCGGTGAGCTCGTCCTTGTGCTCCTCGATGTACTGCTCGAAGGACTGCACCAGCCCGCGCGCCTTCTCGGTGGCGGCGGCGTCGAAGCCCGCTCCCAGCACCGTGTCCACGCTGACCGTGTCGAGCGTCTGCTCGAAGCTGCGCTTGATGAAGGCGAGCTCGTTGCGCAAGTCCGGGTTCGCCGCCAGCGGAGCCACCGCCGCCCGGATCGCCGCCTCCGCAGCCTTGGAGACCTGCGCCGCCGTGGGCTCTTCTCCAGTAAGTAGCTTGTTGGCCACCCGCGCCGCCTCGACGTGCCTGTCCGGATCCAGCGCCTCCACCAGCCCGCCCACCAGCTCTTCCAGCGACTTGCCGTGGGCCAACCGGGCGAGCCGCTCCTTCTCGGGCTTGCCCAGCCGTTGATTCATCCGGGCCAGACGGCTGGCCAGCGAGGAGATGACCTCGCGGTCCGTGCCGCCGGCGGCCACCACGTGGAGCAGCTTGTCGAAGGCCACGGCGGGCTGCTTCTCCAGCGGGCGGGTATCGACGAAGTCGCTCTCACACATGCCCACGCAGTCCACGAGGATGAAGTGCGTCTTGGCGGGGGCGTCGGGCGTCACCGACTGGAGGTCGCTCGGGCTGATGACGCGGACCCCGCGCCCCTTCATCTGCTCGAAGAAGTTGCGGCTCTTCACCGTGCGCATGAACATCACGATTTCCAGCGGCTTGATGTCGGTGCCGGTGGCGACCATGTCCACCGTCACGGCGATGCGCGGGTTGTAGGAGTTGCGGAACGAGGAGAGCAGATCCTCGGGCTTGATGCCGGTGGCCTTGTAGGTGACCTCCTCGACTTCCTTGCCGCCGGGCCCCTTCTTCTTCGTGACGAGGCGAGCGGTGCCGGTGCGGTAGGTGATCTTCTCGCAGAACGCGTTGCCCTTGCCGAACTCCTCGCGGACGACGCGGACGATGTCGTCGGCGTGGGAGTCGTCCTTGGCGAAGATGAGCGTCTTGGGGACTTCCTTGCGGCCGGGGAAGATCTCGGTGAAGAGCCGGTCCTTGAAGGTGCGGATGACGGTGCGCAGCTGATCCTCCGCCACCACGTCCCGGTCGAGCTGGTTGGCGGAGTAGGTCAGGTCCTCATCGAGCTTCTGCCACCGGACGGCCCGGGACTCGCGGTCGCGCTTGTCCACGAAGAGGCCCGCCTCCACCTTCGAGCCGCCCTCGGTGATGCGGGTGCGGATGCGGTACACGTCGAAGGGCACGTTCACGCTGTCGCCGACGGCGGCCTCGTGGCCGTACTCCATGACGAGGTTCTGGTGGAAGAAGCCGAGGGTCTGCTTGGAAGGCGTCGCGGTGAGGCCGATGAGGAACGAGTCGAAGTACTCCAGCACCTGGCGCCACAGGTTGTAGATGGAGCGGTGGGCCTCGTCGGTCCACAGGAAGTCGAAGAACTCGACGGGGATGCTGGGGTTGTAGGGGACCGGGAGCGGCTGGGTGCTCAAGTCGGTGAGCGTGGTGAAGGCGGAGATTTCCTCGTCGTCTTCCTTCAGCTCCTGGCCCGAGAGCATGGAGTAGACGCGCTGGATGGTGGCGATGCAGACCTTGGCCACCGGGTCGAGCTTGTTCGAGGTGAGGTGCTGGACGTTGTACAGCTCGTGGAACTTCCGGCCGTCGTCTGGAGTGACGTACTGCTGGAACTCCTTGAGCGTCTGGCGGCCGAGGTTGGCGCGGTCCACGAGGAACAGGACCCTCTTGGCTCCCCCGGACTTGATGAGCCGGTAGATGGAGCTGACCGCGGTGAAGGTCTTCCCGGAGCCGGTGGCCATCTGGATGAGGGCGCGCGGCTTGCCGGCGTACAGAGAGGCCTCGAGGTTGCGCACGGCCTTGAGCTGGGCGGGCCAGAGGCCCTTGGGCTCGACGTCCGGCATCTGGCGGAGGCGCAGCCGCAGGGTGGAGGGCAGGAGACTGCGCGGCGCGGGCTTGCCGTTCTCGAGGGGGAGCAGCGGGGGTGGGTTCTGCTCCGGGTCGAGCCACTCGGCCAGTGTCTCGGGCGTGTGGAAGTGGAAGAGGCGGCGGCTGCGGGGTTCCGGATCCAGGCGGTTGGTGAACTGCGTCTCCACGCCCGTGCTCTCGTAGAGGAACGGCAGCGGGACGACATGGGCGGGGATGAGGGGGGGCACGCCACGCGCGTACTTCTCCGACTGCACCTCGATGCCGGTGAGGAGGGTGCCCTCTTTCTTGGCTTCGACGACACCGGCCAGCTTCCCGGCGACGTAGAGGGCGTAGTCGGCCTTGCCGTGGCCGCGTGCCAGGGGGAACTCGCGGACGGCCACCCCCAGCCCAGCGGCGAGGTTGAGCTCGGCGAAGTCCTGGACGTGCCAACCAGCGCTCTGGAGCGCAGCGTCAATGTTCTCGCGGGCAGCAGCTTCGGGCGTCGGCATCAGGGCGCCGATTTTCGCTGAAAGCCCCGCTCACGGCGATCTCAAAGTACGCTTCCGGCTGGGGCCCTCCTTTGCTGGGCGTGAATCGAACCCGTCAGCGGACTCCTGGAGCGCGCTCACTTCTCCAGATGGTCAATCATGGACTGGAGCGGCGGCTCGGGGTTCCGGTCCCACAGCCTGGTGGCCCAGCTGCGCTGATCCAGCAGCCCCGCGTTGATGTTGTTCGTCAGGGTATCGACCTTGGCCGGGGTCTCGAGTCTGGCCGCACTCGGGTTCCTGGCCGCCATCCTCCGCCACGTCTCGGATGGAGGGGCAGGGCCTGCCAGGCGGAGGGCAGCAGGCAGGTGAGCACGGGTTGCGGCACCACGCGCCTGGAGCCAGCTTCCGCCTGAGGAGGCGAGCACATGAAACATCTGGGTCGGACGCTGCCCTTCCAGGGGCCCGAGGGCCAGTTCGTTCCGGACAGCATCGCGGAGGTCAAGTACCTCCGTCTCGGCGGGATCGAGCAGTGGGTGATGATCCGTGGCGAGAGCGTCGCCAATCCCCCGCTGATCCTCCTCTACGGCGGGCCAGGCCTCACCGAGATGGGGTTCTTCCGTCACTTCAATGCGCCGCTCGAGAAGAGCTTCACCGTCGTCTACTGGGACCAGCGCGGCAGCGGCAAATCGTTCGACCGCAAGCTCCCCAGCTCCTCGATGACCGTCGAGCAGTTCCTCTCGGATCTCGAAGAGCTGGTCGATCAGGTCTGCAAACGCCTCGGGAAGAAAGAGGTGGTGCTCTACGGGCACTCCTGGGGCTCCGCGCTCGGCGTCCTCTATACGGCGCGGCACCCGGAGAAGGTCGCGGCCTACGTCGGAAGCGGACAGGTCGGTGATTGGGCGGCGGGCGAGTCGTCATCGTATGACTACGTGCTCGCTGAAGCGCAGCGCCTCAACCACCGCAAGGCCTTGAAGAAGCTGCGCGCCATCGGCCCCCCGCCCCATGATGCCAGGCGCTTGCTGATCGAGCGCACCTGGGCGCAGCGGCTCGGGGGCGAGCTGAGCGCGAGGACCTTCTGGACATGGGGACGAGTTCTTCTCGGCGGGCCGGAAGCATCGGTCTTCGATCTGCCCAACCTGCTGCGTGGCTTCCGGTTCTCTCTCGACACCATGTGGGCCGAGGTTTCGAAGCTGAATCTCCTGAAGGCCGCACCCGTCCTGCAGGTGCCCGTGTTCTTCTTCCTCGGACGCCGCGATCACTGGGTTCCGAACGAAGCCAGTCTGGCCTATTTCGAAGCACTGACCGCGCCGTCGAAGAGACTCGTCTGGTTCGACGAGTCCGGACACGAGCCGTTCGTCGATGAACCGGCCAGGTTCAATACCTTGATGGCCGAGCTGGTGCGGCCGGTCGCGGTCTCTCCTCGGAAGCAGAGAGCGCCCGATTTACTGCCCGTCTGATTCGAACGCCGGTGCTGGAGCGTGGAGCTCACGCGAAGCGAGCCATTGCGAAGCGTGACAGCTCCCAGGGAATGGGGTGGTCCGTGGCCATCCACGCGGCGAGGCGGCCGAGCAGGACGGTGAACTTGAACCCGTGCCCGCTCAAGCCGCCCACCACCGTCACCCGAGGCTCTCCCGGCAGCCGGTCCACCACGAAGTCCTCGTCCGGCGTCATCGTGTACAGACACACCTTCTCCAACACCACGCGCGGCGACAAGCCAGGCAGGTGTTCCGCGCACGCCTGACGCAGCGGCTCTCTATCCGACTCGTGCACCTCCCGGTCCACCCGGTGGGGATCCGTGGGCAGGCCCGACTGATGCAACGCCACCTTCACGCCGGGCTGCTGCCCATCGTACGGAAAGCCATAGGAGTTCGCGCCGAAGTCGATCCACACCGGAAAGCGCTCCGCGCTGAACTCCGCCAGTGGCGCCGAGGGCTCGAAATGACAGTACACCTGCCGCGTCACCGTGAACGGCAGGGACACGTGCCCCGCCAGCAGCCGGGCCGTCCAGGGCCCCGCGCACACCACCACCCGGTCGAACTCGAGCACCTCGCCTCCCGCGAGTACCAGGGCGATGCCTCGCGCCCGCGGCTCGAGTGCCTCCACCCGCGCTCCCGCACGCACCTGGGCACCGTGCGCCGACGCAAGCCGGAGCTGGGCACGCACACACGCGGAGGCCCGGAGGAAACCCGCCTCGGGCTCGAACACCCCCGACTCCCCTGCCCGCAGCCGGAACCCGGGGAACCTCCGGGCGCAGGCGGTGGCATCCAGCTCCTCGAAGGGCACCCGGTGCGCTCCGAGCGCCCGGCGGATGGCCGCCAGCTCCGGATGCTCGCTGGGAGCGAAGAACAGGCCTCCCGTGCGCACGAAGAGCGACTCCCCCGCCTCGCGCTCCAGCGCGTCCCAGAGCGGGTAGGCCTCGCCCATCAGCGACGTGTAGAGCCCATCCGTGTACGTCTTGCGGATGATTCGCGACGAGCCATACGAGCTGCCCTGATCATGGTCAGGCGAGAACTGCTCCACGACGGTGACGGAGTGTCCCTCGTGAGCGAGGAACCGGGCCGTCGCGCTGCCCACTCCTCCCGCTCCCAGAATCGCGATGCGTGCCATTCCGCCATCTAACCGCAGTCCACCGTGCACTTGCAGCTCTTCGGGCAGAGGGCTCAGGGGCGCGGCAGAAGGACCACGGCCGCCAGCGCGGCCGCGAGCCCGATGCACAGCGGCATGTAGAGCCGGTCGTCCATCTGGGCGAAGCGGCGCCGAGCCACGCTCCTGACCTCGGCCTTCCATCCTTCCTATACTCCTCCGGACAGGCGGCGGATATCGGCCCCCGCTCGCGTGCCCGGCCATGGAAACCCTTCCTTCTCCCCCGCCCCCCGCCTCGCGCTCCTGGCTCCTGGAGCGGCTGGACTCCCTGCTCTCGGAGTCCCTGCGTCACGGGTCGCCCACGGACCTCGTCCGCTACCGGCTCGTGGTGGGCACCGCTTGCTTCTTCATCGTCTTCAACCTGCTCTACACGGTGGCGGCCGTCTTGTCGGGCCTGCCCCCCTACCCCAGCCTCGCCGCCTGTCTGATCTACGCCAGCGTCCTGCTGCTCACGCGCCACTCGGCCACCATCGGGCCGCCCACGGCCCTGCTGTTGACGGCCTTGTCGCTCGTGCTCATCGCCGCCGCCTGGGAGGGCCATTCCCCCTTCATCAGCACCCACGCCCTCTGCACCCTGATCCCCGTCATCGCCGTGTACCTGTCCGGCGCTCGCGTGGGGCTGTTCATCACCCTGTTCCTGCTCGTGACCCTCAGTCTGGGCTACCCGCTCTACGTCACCCTCGTCCAACCCGTCATTCCGCCTCCCACGCCGTACCTGATGTGGATCGGGCACATCTTCGCCGGCCTGGCGCTGGTGGGAGCCTGGGGCGTGGGCTCGCTGCACAACGCCGCGCGGGACTCCGCCCAGGGCTCGCTCGAGCGGACGCTGAAGGCGCTCCAGCTCAGTGAGAACAAGCTCAGCACCCTCGTGGAGAGCACGGAGGATCCGGTGCTCTCGCTGGACAAGAAGGGCCGCCTGCTGACCGCCAACTCCGCGGCGAGGCGGCTGCACCTCCAGCGTTTCGGCCATGAGCCCGGGGTGGGCCAGCCCTTCTGGATGGAGCCGGAGCGCCGCCAGCGCTGGGCCCCGCACGTGGCCCGGGTGCACGCCGGCCAGCGCGAGCGGTTCGAGGAAGAGTTCGAGGTCCAGGGCTCCCGCCGCCTCATGGACATCAGCCTCAGCCCCCTGCGGGATGGGGACGGCCAGGTGGTGGGGCTGACGCTCTTCGCGCGGGACATCACCCCCCGCCGGCAGGCCGAGGCCCGGCTGGAAGAGATGCACCGGACGCTGCTGGATGTGTCCCGGCAGGCGGGCATGGCGGAGATCGCCACGGGCGTGCTCCACAACGTGGGCAACACCCTCAACAGCGTGAACGTCTCCACCAGTCTCGTCATGGACCGGCTGCGCCTGTCACGTGTCTCCAGCCTGACCCGTGCCGCCCGGCTCCTGAGCGAGCACACCGTGGAGCTGCCCACCTTCCTCACCCGGGATCCGCGGGGCCAGCAGTTCCCGGCCTTCCTCCTGGCCCTGTCCGAGCAGCTGGAGGAGGAGCGCGACGCCCTGCTCCAGGAGATGCGCTCCCTGAGCGAGGGGGTGGAGCACATCAAGTCCATCGTCAGCATGCAGCAGCGGCATGCGAGCTCCGCGGGCGTGAGGGAGCAGGTGGCCATGCCCGTCCTCATCGACGAGGCGCTGCGCCTGCACGCCGCGTCCTTCGAGCAGCTGGGCATCCGCGTCGAGCGCGACTACGCCCCGGTGCCGCCGCTCTCCGTGGATCGGCACAAGCTGCTGCAGATCCTCGTCAACCTGCTGAGCAACGCGCGGCATGCGTTGATGGACAGCCCGCGGAAGGACAAGCGGCTGAGCATCGGCATCCAGCGGGCGCCTGACGGAGAGCGGGTGCGCATCGAGGTGAAGGACAACGGCGTGGGCATCGCCCCGGAGAACCTGCAGCGCCTGTTCACGCAGGGCTTCACCACCAAGAAGACAGGCCATGGCTTCGGCCTGCACATCAGCGCCCTGTCCGCCAAGGAGTTGCACGGGCGGCTCACCTGCGACAGTCCTGGCCCCGGCCAGGGTGCCACCTTCACCCTGGAGCTGCCATTGGAGGAGGAGCCCGGGCCAGGGCTGGTGAAATGAGCCCCCCGCGCCGGCTCCTGGAGCCGGTGCCCCGGTCTGAGCGGGGACGCCCGCATCAGCGCGCGCGTCCCGCGGGAGTTGCTCGAGAACGACACTATTCGACGGTGACGATTTCCGAGAGGGTCTCCACCCCCGTGATGGGGATGGGGAGGCGGAGGAACACCTGGCGGAGCAGATCGTTGCCCGGGGTGGTGTTCACGTCGAAGGTGAAGACATACGACTTGCCCGATGACAGCAGGCCGGGCGGCAGCCGCAACCGGGTGTCATCCGTCAGCAGGGTGCCCACGAGCCTGCTCACCGTCGCGGAGCCCTGTGCCGAGAGCTCCTGGACGAAGACGATGTAGTGCATGTCCGGCAGGGAGACGGGGGCCGTCCAGCTCAACTCGGGGGTGGTGGTGTTGAGGGTGACGGGTTGCCGGGCGTCCTGGCCGCCGATGCGCGGCTGCAGCACCGGACCATACGGAAACGCAATCGTCTTGGAGAGGAGGCTGGGAAGCGTGTCCGTGATGGAGGCGCCACCAAAGAGAACCACCGGGCTCGTGGTCCCGGGAAGCTGGTAGGGCACCGCATAGCGGACGGCCGCGACGCCCACGGCGTTCCAGCTCGCGGGATAGGGATTGGCATAGGTGAAGGTGGCGTGCATCTGAGCCACGCTGGGCCCCTGGGCGAGCTCGAAGAGCCGGGGGAGGAGGCTCCGGTAGCTGTAGGAGAGCGGCGCGGGCAGCACGTCGAAGACCATGGCCTCCGAGACCACGGTGGCGCGCGGGTGCACGGCGCTGGCCAGGTTCCTGTACGAGGCGAGGTCCCAGTGGATGGAGGCCGTGAGCGCGGGGGGCTCGGTCAGGGTGCCGGAGAGGGTCTGCCTCTCGCCTGGCCGCGCCTGGAACTCCGGTGCCTCGAGGAAGCGGCTGACGGAGCGGTAGGGCAAGGTCTCGCTGGTGCCCTCGGGCGTGGCGGTGCGGCTGGTGAGCTGGGTGAGCAGGCCGCGATCTCCCCGGGCCGGGTCCACGAGCGGCTGGCCGGCGCGCACCGTATAGGTGAAGCTGCCCGAGGTGGCCGCGGTGGCGATGGAGGGCGTGAGCCGGAAGCGCGCCACATTGGCGTTGAGCGAGAAGAGGGTGATGCCGTCCGTGGCCTGATACGGGTGGAGGTTGTCGAGCTCGAAGACGACTTCGGCGGCGCCGGCATCCGCGGGCTGGGTCACGGCATCCGGCCGGCCGAGGAGCTCCGTGGAGAGCTCCAACCGCCGTGAGTCCGTCACCACGAAGAAGTTGGGCTCGGCGCGCAGGTAGTACGTGCCAGCGGGGACGTTGGGGATGGTGAAGGTGCCATCCGCCCTGCCCTCCCCCGGGTAGGTGACGAAGGTATCCCCCTCCAGGACGAGCGCCTGCGGGGGCGCGGCCGAGAGATCCACCGGGATGCGGACCTCTCCGGTGCTCGTCATGGAGAGCACGGCCCGTTGTCCCGAGACGTCGGGCAACACTCCAGCATCCGGAGTGGGGCTGTCAGGCGGCGGGCAGGCGCTCAGGACAAGTGCCAGAGAGGACAGCAGGGAGGCCAGGATTCGATTCGGAAGCATCGTCACTCGCTCGGTGCACGGGTCCCCTGGAGTGGAGACCGGCGCGGCCTTCTAGCAACGCGAGCGGCTTGAGGCGGTGGGAATCATCGCGGCTCGTCGCCGGTGCTGGAGCATGGGGCTCACGCGAATCAGGTGTCCAATTGAAGACAGCAACCCGATCATGCCAGACAGCCTGGCATGGGCTGTATAGGGTAACGAGGAGCCACGGTTCTGGTGGTGAACTCCAAGGCGGCACGTGGCGTGGGCGGCAGGAGTGCACTCGAGGATGATGGGCCGCAGGGGGGCCGGGGCTTCATCCACTCGGAGAATGGCCCATGACACCTCGCCGCTGGCGTTCGCGTATTCCCCTGTTCCTTCTCGCCTGGCTCGCGCTCCCCGCCCAGGCGGCTCCACCGCTCCCCACGCCCACGTTGCTCCGCGACATCCGCCCGGAGGCGGCCGAGGCGCTCGGCCACGTCGGTAGCGAGATGGGCTCCGCGGGGGGCCTCGTGTACTTCGAGCATGCACCCGCCTTCGATACCTCCCACTTCGACATGGTCGACAACGAGGTCTGGAGAAGCGATGGAACCCCCGAGGGCACCTTCCGGCTGGCGGACATCTACCCGGGACGTACCGGCTCGTCCCCCCAACACTTCGTCACCCTCGGCTCCCAGATGCTCTTCCTGGCCCGGGACGACTGGGGCGAGGGACTCTGGAAGTCGGACGGCACTCCGGCGGGCACGGTCCTCGTCCGGCACGGTCCTCCCCGGCAGTTCATCGATCCCTCCGGGAACTTCCCCTCGGCGGAGCTGAGCGGAACCCTCTACTTCAACGCGCGCCTGGACGAGGCAGGCGCGGAGCTCTGGAGAAGTGACGGTACCCCCGAGGGCACCCGTCGCGTGAAGGACCTGACCCCGGGACCCGCCGACACCAGCCTTTTCATGCTGACTCCCGCGGGGAGCACGCTCTTCTTCATCACCGGGGAGCGAGAGGGCCCCCACACGCTGTGGAAGAGCGACGGGACGGAGGCGGGCACCCTCGAGGTGTGGGAGGGCGCGCCAGAGGGTCCACCGGTTGAAATCCGTCAGTTGGTCGCGGCGGGCTCCACCCTTTTCATGGTGACCCGGTCCAATGGGAAGGAGCAACTCTGGCGGAGTGATGGCACGGCCGCGGGGACCCTCCAGCTCCTGGAGTCCTCCTGGATGATGAGCGCTGGCATCGCCTTCGGCGAGCGGTTGATCATCCACGCCGAGGGCGGCCTGTGGCGCAGTGATGGCACGAGCGCGGGCACGGTGCTCATCTCCTCGACGGTGTACGGTGTCCGGGAGATGCGCGCCATGGGGGGCGCGGTGCTCGTCCTCTCGGACTCCGGGCTCCACAGGACCGATGGCACGCCCGAGGGGACCTCGCGGTTGGCGTCCAACACCTGTTTTCCCGATCGCCTGGCGGAGGTGAACGGGCGGCTCTTCTTCACCGGCAGGAACAGCGGCGGCTCGCGCGAGCAGGAGCTGTGGACGAGCGATGGCACGGCTTCGGGCACCGTCCGGCTCGCGGTGCTGGGGGTTCGCTCCTTGCGGGCTCCCGAGCGTTCGCCACTGGTGGGCCTGGGTGGTCAGCTCTTCTTCCTCTACGAGCGCGGCGACGGGGGGCTCGAGTTGTGGGGGAGCGATGGAACGCTCGCGGGAACCCGGCGGGTGTACACGCTGAGCGAGCCCGGCAGCACCCTCCGTCACGGCAGCCTGTTCTCTGTCCGCGACAGGCTCTTCTTCGATGTCCGGCCCTCCGACGCTTCGAGCTCCCGGCCCCAGCTCTGGGTGAGCGATGGCACCGCCGAGGGGACCGCGCCACTCCGGCGCCGTGCGGCGCCGCTCGGCTCCGGCGCCGCGCCGATGGAGCAGGTGGGGAACACCCTGCTGTTCTCCGTGGAGGATGCGCGAGGACTCGAGCTGTGGAGGAGCGAGGGCACCGAGGCCAGCACCACACGTGCCAGGGTCATCCGGTCCACGGCTCCGACCGAGAGTGCTCGAGGGTTCGTCGCCGCGCCCCATGCCCGCCTGGGGGAGCAGGTCTTCTTCTTCGCGGATGACGGGGTGCACGGCCACGAGCTGTGGAAGAGCGACGGCACCGAGGCGGGCACCCAGCTCGTCAAGGACATCCGCTCCGGCCCGGAGTCAGGCTTCCAAGAGTATGTCTGGCTCGCGGAGACGGACAGAGCGCTCTTCTTCGTCGTGGATGACGGGGTGCACGGCTTCGAGCTGTGGAAGAGCGACGGCACCGAGGCGGGCACCCAGCTCGTCAAGGACATCCTCTCCGGCCCGGAGTCGGGCTCGGGTTTCGAGTACCAGGCCGCGACCGTGGGCGGGACGGTCTTCTTCTTCGCGGATGACGGCACTCATGGTCTGGAATTGTGGAAGAGCGATGGAACCGGGTCCGGCACCGTGCTCGTCAAGGACATCCGCGCCGGTGCGCAGCCAGGTATCGGGCTGCCCTTGATCACGGCCGTGGGTGGGGAGGTCTTCTTGTTCGCGGACGATGGCGTTCACGGCGTGGAGTTGTGGAAGAGCGACGGCACCGAGGCGGGCACCGTCCTCGTCGCGGATCTCACGCCCGGAGCGCCAGACTCGAGCGTCGATTACCTGCCCGCCGCGGCCAATGGCGCCTTCTACTTCACGACGCGGGAGGCCACCGGCGGCACCGTGGTGTGGAAGAGCGATGGAACGGGAGCGGGTACCCGCGCCCTGAGGACCCTCCAGGCCGGCGCCTCCGATGCGGAGTCCCTCAACACCTTCTTCACGGCCCTGGGGAGCCAGGTGTTCTTCGTGGGCTATGAGGCCGAGCACGGCTACGAGCTGTGGAAGACGGACGGTACTCCCGAGGGCACGGTGCGCGTCAGGGAGCTACGCCCCGGGCCCGCGAGCGGGGTGCTCGGTCCATTGCTCGCGCTGGAGGACGTGGGCCTGCTGCTCTTCTTCGGGACGGATGGGGTGCACGGTCTCGAGCCGTGGGTCACGGATGGCACGGCCGGTGGCACCTCGCTCCTCGCCGATCTGGCTCCCGGCCCGGACTCCTCCGTGTTCGGCTTCTTGCGGCGCTTCGGGGATCGCGTCGTCCTCCTGGCCGATGACGGGGTGCACGGACTGGAGCCCTGGAGCTTCGTGGTCCCGGATGCCCTCGCGCCCACTCTCACCTGCCCGCAGGATGTCCGTGCGCAGGCCACGGAGGACTCGGGCGTCGAGGTGACGTACCCGCCCGCCCAGGCGAGCGATGACCGGGGAGAGGTCTCGCTCACCTATAGCCAGGCCTCCGGCACCCGCTTCCCCGTGGGCACCACGGCCGTGTCCGTCACCGCCACGGATGCGGCCGGCAACAGCAGGCAGTGCGCTTTCGAGGTGCATGTCCAAGCACCCGCCGTGCAGCCGCCCACAGCGCAAGGGTGCGCCTGCCGGACGGCGGGCTCTTCCGGTACGCTGGCCTCATGGGGCCTGGTGCTGATGCTGGCCCTGCTGAGACCGCGCCGCCGCATCCCGCGCTGAGCGCATGACCGGCGGAAGCCATCGGGTTGCCGCCGCATGGACTTGCGCACCTGGCGCGCGGAGCGGCTTGGGGCGGTGGGAATCCAGGCCCGCTGAACATGCATTGACAGGCATATGCCCCCATCAGCATATAAGGGGCATGCCGAGCGCGTTCGAAGTCGTGGCGGAGCCGAACCGCCGCCGGATCCTGGACCTGCTGCGCGAGGGGCGCCGTCCCGTCGGGGAGCTGGTGGATCGGCTCGGGCTGACGCAGCCCACCGTGTCCAAGCACCTGCGCGTGCTCAAGGACGCTCGACTGGTGGACGTGGAGCAGGACGCGCAACGGCGGCTGTACCGCCTGCGTCCGGAGCCCTTGCTGGAGCTGGACTCGTGGCTCGCGCCGTACCGCGAGCTGTGGTCCCGGCGGCTCGACGCGCTGGAGCGGCACCTGGACACCCTGGCGGACGAACCCCCCGCCCCCACCCGCCGGAGCCCGGCCCCGAGGAGGAAGTCATGAAGCACGGCACCCTGACGACGAAAGGCAACAAGGTCGAGCTCCGGTTCGAGCGGCGGCTCGCCCACCCGCCCGAGAAGGCCTCTGTCACGCGAAGAGCGACGCGGACACCGGCGAGCAGTGGCGGGACTTCGACGAGTACCTCGTGGTGCTGGAAGGCCGCTACGTGCTGCGCATCAATGACCTGGACATGGAGCTCGGCGCCGGACGGGAGTTCGTCATCCCCCGCGGCGCGCGCATCTCGGGACGGTTCACCGCCGGGACGCGGACGATTCACGCCTTCGGGGGCAGGAAGTTCGAGCGGGCGAACGCATCGGGAGCGCGGACCCACGCGTGAGCGGTAGGATGGGCGCATGGGACCCTCGGACAAGTCGGA
The DNA here is from genome assembly GCF_057119385.1 of Archangium sp. Classification (NCBI taxonomy): domain Bacteria; kingdom Pseudomonadati; phylum Myxococcota; class Myxococcia; order Myxococcales; family Archangiaceae; genus Archangium; species Archangium sp. The sequence continues at coordinate 16,892 of NZ_DBNGVP010000183.1, forward strand.
TGGCGCGGCGAAGGCGGAAGCGCTCCTGAAGGCACTCGAGCCGTGGCTGAACAAGCACCGGCGCACCGCCTGGCTGCCCCAGGTGAAGAACGGGCCCGGGCCCGCCCACGGTTCACGCTTCGGCGGACTGCCGTGGCTCGCGAGCGGTGAGAGCCACCCGGCGTGTGGGAACTGCAAGCAGCCGCTCCGGCTCCTGCTCCAGCTCAACCTGCTGTCGCTTCCCGAGGAAGTGCGCCAGCGGCTCGGGGCGGGGCTGCTGCAGGCGTTCTACTGCGAGCGCGAGGACTGCGAGCAGGAGTGCGAGGGATGGTCTCCCTTCAGCGAGGCGCATCGGATCCGCATCATCGAGGTGACCCGGGGGAACATGGCCGCCCCGGCGGGGAAGCCGTTTCCGCCCAAGGAGATTACCGGCTGGAAGCAGGCCGAGGACCTGCCCTCACCCGCCGAGCACGAGGAGCTGGGGCTCGACTTCGACTACGACTTCGAGGCGAACACGGTGCGGATCCGTTGTCCGGAGATCGGGCTCGACGCCCCGCCCATCGGAATGGACGAATTGCAGGCGGAGACCGTGGCCAACGCATCGATGGGGGACAAGCTCCTGGGCTGGCCGCACTGGATCCAGGGCGTGGAGTATCCGGAGTGCCCCCAGTGCAAGACGCGAATGGAGTACGTGTTCCAGATTGATTCCGAGCACAACCTCCCGCTCATGTGGGGCGACATGGGCACGGCCCACATCACGCGCTGCCCCACCCACCCGGACGTCCTCGCGCTCGGGTGGGCGTGCGGCTGATCACAGTCCATGCCGGGCGCACCAAACGAAAGGCCGCCCCCCGGTACGAGGTGGCGGCCTTCGTGCTTCCCGTGCCCGGGGCACGGACTAGCCCTGCAGCTTGATGTTCTTGAGCACCGCCAACCGCGGGTCCACGAACGTCGTGTCACAGCCGCACTGCTTCTCGTTGAGGTTCTGGCCGCACTTCATGCACAGCCCCTTGCACTCCTCGCGGCACACCGTGTTCATCGGCAGCGCCAGCAGCACCTGCTCGCGGACGATCGGCTCCAGGTCGATCACCTTCCCGTCGAACACCTCCTCGTCCGCGTCATCCAACCCGAACGAGCCGCCGCTCTCCCCCGTGCCCTTGTCGTCCTTCTCCTCGTCCTCGTCCACCAGGCCCTCGCCCCGGGCGAGCGACTCGGGAACCAGGTTGATGGTGAAGGACACCGGCAGCTCCAGCTTCGACTCCGTGAGGCAGCGCTTGCACTCGGCCACCACGCGCGAGGTGAACTTGCCCTCGAGCAGCACGCCCCCGCTCAGCTTGCGCAGGCTCGCCGAGACCGCCAGGGGCTCGAGCGGCCGGAAGCCGGACCCCTCGAGCGCGGCTCCGAGCGCTTCCAGGCTCATCTCCTTCTTCACCTGGAGCCCTGTGTCGCGAATTTCTTCAATCTTTACGAGCATCTACCCAAGTTCCTATCAAAAAGGGGCGCGCATCATGGTGAGGGTCCCCCCCGCAGTCAACGCGCCCGAGCCTCCATAGATGTCACAGGCCGTTCACCGTTGCGGGAGTGTCCTCGCGCTAGAGGGCTGTCTGGCCGTTTGCTAGGGTAGGTGCCAATGTCCGTCCGGCGGAATCGCGTGGTAGCCAGCATCGTGGTGGCGAGCCTGCTGTCCCCCGGCGCCTCGCTCGCCCGGCCTCTCTTCCCTGCCCCCCTGCTCTTCCAGGTGGCACCGGCGCGGCCGGAGATCGCCCGGGCCCAGGCGCAGATCAGCGACGGCGACTTCGAGGAGGCCGTGAAGACGTTGGAGGCCGGCCTCGACGCCCCCGACGTCACCGATGATCAACTCGTGGAGCTCTACCGGCTGCTCGGGCTCACCTCGCTGTACCTCGGGGACGAGGCGCGGGCGCGCGAGGCCTACGAGATGCTCCTCCAGGCCCGGCCGGACTACGAGCTGCCCCGCACCGCGCCTCCGAAGATCCGCACGCTCTACGCGCGCATCAAGGAGGACATCAAGAACCGCCGCGTCCGGCCCGTCACCCTCCAGGTGGACCCCATCCCGGATGCCGGGGGCGGCACGCCGGTGACGGCCGAGGCCACCATCCAGGACATGGCGCTCGGGGCGCGGGCGCGGCTCTTCTACCGGCGCGCGGGGGCCCAGGCGTACAGCTCGGTGGACTTCACGCGCGACCGGGCCAACAAGGAGCGCTTCACCGCCACCCTCCCCGCCTACGAGCTGCCGGCCACGGCCTCGGCCTACGAGGTGGAGTACTACTTCGAGGTGGCGGACGCGGCGCAGCGGCGGCTGGCGGGCCGGGGCGATGCCTTCAACCCGCTCGTCTTCCAGGTGGCGCCCGAGCCCGGCACGGTGGCCACGCCCGGCGAGCGCCCCTGGTACAAGAGTCCGTGGCTCTGGGTGGCGGTGGGCGCGGTGGCCGTGGCGGGCACCGCCGGCGCCGTCGTGTACGCAACCTCCGAGGAGCGCGGCCGCGTCCCCATCACCATCCGGGTCAACCCATGAGCCCGCGTCCCTCCCTCCTCCTCCTGCTGGGCACCACCCTCACCGCTGGCTGCGGGGCGCCGCCCGAGTCCGGAAACGGCTTCCCCCTGGAGCTGACCCTCTCGCGCGCCGTCGCCGACGAGCTGGGCGCCTTCCAGGTGGTGGTGCTGCCCGAGGGCAAGTCCCGCCGCTGTGGAGACCTCCAACGCACCTGCCTCAACCAGCAGGTGAAGCAGGATGAGGCGCTCGTCCTCCAGGGGCCGGACGGCAACAAGGCGCGCGCCCTGCGCTTCCCCGCGGGGCTGCAGAGCGGGGCCCAGGAGCTGCTCGTGGACATCCCCGTGGGCCGCGACTACGTCGTCGTCATCGAGGCGCTCTCGCGCTCCAATCCGCCGCGCTTCCTGGGCAGCTCCTGCAACTACCTGGAGTCCGTGAGCGCCGCCCGCAACGAGCCGCTCATCGCCGCCGCCATCACCCCGGCGGCCGTGGAGTGCGATCCCTCCTTCGCTCCCTGAGCGCGGGCGGACGGGCGGACGAGCCCTGTCACAGAGGCGTCACGTGCTCGTCATTCAACCGCCACCCCCAATCTGGTAGGCCACGGGTGTTCAAACCGGGGGGCTGGAGGGACGATGGCGCGCATCCTGATCATCGAAGACGAGCAGGACCTGTCCGGACTGGTGGAGTACAACCTGCGGGCGGCGGGGTTCGAGGCGGAGGTGGCGGGCACGGGAGCGACGGGCCTGGCCCGGGCGCGCGCCAACGTGCCGGACCTGGTGCTGTTGGACCTGATGCTGCCGGACCTGGCGGGCAGCGAGGTGCTGCGCATGCTCAAGAGCGACACCGAGCTGCGCAAGGTGCCCGTCATCATCGTCAGCGCCAAGGGCCAGGAGTCCGACCGCGTGCAGGGCCTGGAGCTGGGCGCGGATGACTACGTGGTGAAGCCCTTCTCGGTGCGCGAGCTGCTGCTGCGCGTGAGGGCGGTGCTGCGGCGCGCGGACGTGGACGAGGGCCCGGCCGCCCAGCTGACCGCCGGGGAGATCCAACTGGACACCTCGCGCCACCAGGTGCGCGTGAAGGGCCAGGAGGTGGTCCTCACCGCGCTGGAGTTCCGCCTGCTGCGCACCCTGCTGGAGCGCGCCGATCGCGTGCAGACGCGCGAGGTGCTCCTCTCCGACGTGTGGGGCATCCAGGCGGAGATCCACACCCGCACGGTGGACACGCACATCAAACGCCTGCGCGAGAAGCTCGGCCCCGCGGGCGACATCATCGAGACGGTGCGCGGCGTGGGCTACAAGCTCAGCCCTCCGCCGCGCGGCTAGAAGCCCATGCCCCTGCGCCTCTTCCTGCTTCCCCTGCTCGCCCCCGCGCTCGCGGCGCTCGTCCTCTTCCTGCTGCTGGGCTGGAGGTTGGACGCGCTCTTCGTGTCGCTCGCCACGCTCACCGGCTCGCTGCTGACGCTGGTGGCGGCCCGGGACGCGCTCAAGCGGCAGCTCCTCTCGCTCGCCCGCCAGGTCCGCATCCGCGCCGAGGGCTCCCCCTCCACCGGCAGCCGCGAGGACGAGCAGGACCGGCTCGAAGAGGTGGCCAACCTCCAGGGCGCCATCGACTCGCTCCACCAGCAACTGTCCGCGCGCAACGCCGGCCTCAACCAGGAGTCGCGCACCCTCACCGCCGTGCTGGACGGCATGGCCGAGGGCATCTGGGTGACGGACGCCGAGGGCACGGTGGTGCGCCACAACGACGCCCTGCGCGACATGCTGCAGACGACGGGGGACATCATCGGCCAGCGCCCCCTGGCGCTCCTGCGCAACGACGCGCTCAACGAGGCCGTCATCCGCGCCTGCCGCGAAGGTGCCTCCACCCGCCTCGAGCTGCCGCTGGAGGGCCTGTTCCCCCGCACGCTCGCCATCCGGGTGACCCCCCTGGGCAGGGATCTGCCCGGCAGCGCCGCCGTCTTCCACGACGTCACCGAGCTGCGCCGGCTGGAGAAGGTGCGCAAGGACTTCGTCGCCAACGTCTCCCACGAGCTGCGCACCCCCATCACCGCCATCCGCGGCTACGCCGAGACGCTCCAGGGCGGTGCCCTCCAGGACGCCGTCATGGCCCCCAAGATGGTGGACATCATCCACCGCCAGTCCGAGCGCCTCTCGGAGCTGGTGGAGGATCTGCTCGAACTGTCCCGGTTGGAGTCACGGGAAGTGAAGTTGCAGGTGACGGACGTGCCCCTGGCGGTGGCCGCCTCCCGGGCCGCCGAGGTGGTGCGGCACAAGGCCCAGGGAAAGAAGATTACGGTCGAGCTGAACGTCCCCCCGGGGCTGATCGGCCGGGGAGACGAGCGGGGGCTGGAGCAGGTGCTGCTCAACCTGCTGGACAACGCGGTGAAGTACACGCCCGAGGGAGGGCGGGTGGTGGTGACGGGCGCTCTGGAGGAGGGGCGGTGCGTGGTGCACGTCCGGGACACGGGCGTGGGGATAGAGCCCAAGCACCTGGCGCGGATTTTCGAGCGCTTCTACCGGGTGGACAAGGGGCGGAGCCGGGACATGGGGGGCACGGGCCTGGGCCTGTCCATCGTCAAGCACCTGATGAGCGCCATGGGGGGCGAGGTCCGGGTCGAGAGCCAACCAAACGAGGGCTCCACCTTCACGATTTTCCTTCCGGCGGCGGTGCCCACGGCGTCGGCGACGGGTTAGGATGGGGCGGCCATGCGGGTCGCCATCCTCGCCGACATTCACGGGAACCTCCCCGCCTGCGAGGCCGTCCTCGAGGACATCGCCCGCGTGGCGCCCGACTACATCGTGGCCGCCGGGGACCTGGCCCTGCGGGGCGCCCACCCGCGCGAGACGGTGGAGCTGCTCTTCGATCGCTGTGATGCGATCCTCATGGGCAACACCGACTGCTACCTCGCCGGCCACTACCTGGGCGGGGCCTACCGCGAGCGCGACCACTGGAAGACGGAGCTGCTCCAGTGGACGCGGGATCAGCTCGGCGAGCCCTGGCTCAAGAAGCTGGGCGCCCTGCCCTTCTCCCAGCGCTACTCGCCGCGCAAGGGGCAGGACCTCTTCGTCTGCCACGCCAATCCGCGCAACCTCGAGGACTCGTTGGACCCGACGTTGGACGAGGCCACCGTCCGGCGCTACTTCCAGAACCTGGACGCGGCGGCGTGTGCCTTCGGCCACCTGCACTTCCCCTACCGGCGCCGCGTGGGCCGGCTGCTGATCGCCGACGTGGCCAGCGCCGGCATCCCGCGGGATGGCGACCTGCGGCCCGCCTACGGCGTCTTCACCTTCACGCCCAAGGGTTGGCGCGTGCAGATCCGCCGCGTGCGCTACCCGGTGCGCAAGGCCACGCAGGCCCTCACGGCGCGCCGCGTGCCGGGCGGTCCGCTGCTCATCCACAAGCTCGTCGAGGCGCGCTACCGCCACCACAAGGCGCTGATGGAGGCCGCGCGCCGCCACTCGGGACTGCCTCCGCCGGGCCCGGTGCTGCGCCCGCCTCCGGGGGCCAACATCCCCCACACGCCCACGCCGCTCGAGCTGCCGGTGGTGGCCCCGCCCATGCTGCTCAAGCAGGCCGTGGGCGACGAGGAGCGCCACCACGCCACCCCCGTCGACGAGGAGCCGACGCAGATCTCCGGCGTGCTGGATCTGGACGGCTGACGCGGGACGGCTGACGCGGGAACGTTGCTTGCCTCGCTGTCCCCGGCGGCCTGGGGACGCGGCCCCTCCCTCACCCGCGCGGGTGCGCTCGCGCTGGACCTGGACGAGCTGCCTGGAAAATTGCGCAAGGGCACCGCGCTCGCGCTCCACCCCGAGGGGAAGCACTTCTCCGCCGCGTGGCTTGCCGCACCGGGCCGGACGCTTGTGCGTTACAACGATTCTCAATCTCGGTAGCAAATGTTACAGAGTTGTCGCAAGCACGTCACCCCGGTGCGAACGCCGGGGCCCAGAGTGCGCCGCCGCCATGCCACACGTCCTCATCGTCGATGACGAACGCGATCTCGCCGAGCTCATTGATTTCAATCTCCGCGCCGCCGGGTTCTCCACCCGCGTGGCTCCCACGGGCGAGTCGGCGCTGTCCGCCGCCCGGGAGCAGCCCGCGGACGTCATCCTCCTGGATGTGATGTTGCCGGACATCTCCGGCGTGGAGGTCTGCCGCCAGCTGCGCGCCGCCGCCAACACGCGTGACGTGCTCATCGTCATGCTCACCGCCAAGGGCGAGGAGGCCGATCGCGTCCTCGGCTTCGAGGTGGGCGCCGACGACTACGTCACCAAGCCCTTCAGCGTCCGGGAGCTCGTCCTGCGGCTCAAGGCCATCCTCCGCCGCAGCGCTCCGGCCCGGGACGAGTCCGCGCCCGTGAAGCTCGGTCCCCTCACGCTCGACACCTCCGCCCACCGCTTCTACGTGGACGGCAAGGAGGTGTCGCTCACCGCGCTCGAGTTCCGACTGCTCGAGTACCTGATGACGCGCGTGGGCCGAGTGCAGTCGCGCGAGCAGCTGCTCGAGGAGGTGTGGGGCCTGTCCAGCAACCTGGAGACGCGCACCATCGACACGCACGTCATGCGCCTGCGCGACAAGCTCGGCCCCGCCCGTGCCTACCTGGAGACGGTGCGCGGCGTGGGCTACCGCATCGTCGAGCCGGGCATGGCCTGAGCGTCGTTGCGCATTTGTCACGCCCCGTCCGTCAAACAGCCACGGACGGCGCATACAGGGTGCCTACCGTTGTTCCACACCGCGTGGAACGAATCGGGAGACATCCACATGAAGACGTTCATCGCTTCGATTGCCGCCGTGCTGCTGCTGGTCCTCCCCGGCGCGGCGCGCGCGGGCACCGTCACCGTCAAGGGCTCGGACACCATGGTCATCCTCGGCCAGCGCTGGGCCGAGGAGTTCATGAAGAAGAACGCCTCCACCCGGCTGCAGGTGACGGGTGGCGGCTCGGGCACCGGCCTGGCGTCCCTCATCAACGGCACCACGGACATCGCCATGTCCAGCCGCCCCATGAAGAAGGAGGAGGCGGACAAGCTGAAGGGCGCCAAGGCGGCCCCCACGCAGATCGCCGTGGCCAGGGACGGCGTCACCTTCTACGTCAACGAGTCCAACCCGGTGAGCGCCCTCACCCAGGAGCAGCTCCAGGGCATCTACCTGGGCGACATCACCAACTGGAAGGAAGTGGGCGGCAAGGACGCCCCCATCGTCCTCTACTCGCGGGAGAACTCCTCGGGCACCTACGTGTTCGTGAAGGACCACGTGCTCGGCGGCGAGGACTACGCCGCCACCGCCCAGACGCTGCCCGGCACCGCCGCGGTGGTGAACGCCGTGGCCAAGGAGAAGAACGGCATCGGCTACGGCGGCTCCGCCTACGCCAAGGGCATCAAGGAGCTGAAGGTCAAGAAGGGCAACGAGGAGATCGAGCCCAGCGAGGCCAACATCAAGAGCGGCAAGTACCCGCTCTCGCGCGACCTCTACTTCTACCTGCGCAACGCGCCGGCCGGCGAGGTGAAGGCCTTCATCGACTTCGCCCTGTCCGCCGAGGGCCAGGCCATCGTCACCAGGGTTGGCTACTTCCCGGTGAAGTAGTCCTCCAGGCCGAGGCCCCCCGCGCGTCACGCGATTGTCACACGAGGCTCGAGAACATGATGGATAGACAGGTGGCCATGCAGAGTCAGGGTCTCGTGGAAACAGTGCCCGTGGCGCCGCGGCTCTCCTCGGCCGCCCGGCGCCGGCAGATCCGCGAGAAGGTCATCGCCGGCATCATCACGGCGGCGGCCTTCACGGGAATCGCCGCGCTGGTGCTCATCCTCGTCTTCATCGCGAAGGAGGCCCTGGCGCTCTTCCTGGACGCCCACGCCCGCGAGGAGGCGAGCCTGTCCAAGATGTTCCTGCCGCAGGTGGTGCGGGCCAACCGCCCACCGGCCTTCGTGTGGCAGCCGGTGTCCAACGTGCCCAAGGTGAGCATGATTCCGCTCTTCATCGGCACGCTGAAGACGACGCTGGTGTCCATGGTGGTGGCGGTGCCGGTGGGGGTGGCGGGCGCGCTGTACGCGGCCGAGTTCGCCCCCCGGCGGCTGCGCGAGGTGCTCAAGCCGGTCATCGAGCTGCTGGCGGGCATTCCCTCGGTGGTGCTGGGCTTCTTCGCGCTGATGGTGCTGGCCACCTTCCTGCAGGACACCTTCGGACTGCCCACGCGGCTCAACGCGGTGGTGGCGGGCCTGGGCCTGGCGCTGGCCATCGTCCCCGTCATCTTCACGGTGTCCGAGGACGCGCTCACCGCGGTGCCGCGCAGCTACCGCGAGGCCTCGCTCGCGCTGGGCGCCACGCCCTGGGAGACGGCCTGGAAGGTGGTGCTCCCGGCGGCGGCCCCCGGCATCCTCGCCGCGTGCGTGCTGGGCTTCGGCCGCGCCATCGGCGAGACGATGATCGTCCTGATGGCCTCGGGCAACGCGGCCATCGTGTCGTGGAACTTCACGGACTCGGTGCGCTCCATGTCCGCCACCATCGCCGCGGAGATGGGCGAGGTGGTGGTGGGCAGCCCGCACTACTCGCTCCTGTTCTTCATCGGCGTGGAGCTCTTCCTCTTCACCTTCGTCCTCAACATGGTCGCCTCCACCTGGACCCGGCGGGTCCTCAAGCGGCTGACGGGAGCGGGCGCGTGAAGCAGCACACCTTCCGCCGGCTCGTGGGCGGCGCGCTCACGTCCCTCACCGGTTTCGCCGCGCTGCTCATCGTGGCCATGCTGGCCATCATCCTCTTCGACGTGGTCCGCGGCGGCATCGGCCACGTCTCCTGGTCGTTCCTCACCGAGCCCCCCTCCGACGGCATGATGGCGGGCGGCATCTTCCCCGCGCTCTACGGCACGGCGGCGCTCACGCTGCTGATGACGCTGGCGGTGATGCCGGTGGGCGTGCTGACGGCGGTGTACCTGCACGAGTACGCGCCCCCGGGCTCCCGGCTGGCCGCCGCGGTGCGCATCGCCGTGGTCAACCTCGCGGGCGTGCCCTCCATCGTCTTCGGCCTCTTCGGCCTGGGCTTCTTCATCCACTTCGTCGGCGGGAGCCTGGACAAGCTGCTCGGCTACCAGGAGCTGAACTGGGGCCAGCCGGGCATCCTCTGGGCCTCGCTCACCCTGGCGGTGCTCACACTGCCCGTGGTCATCGTCTCCACCGAGGAGGCGCTGCGCGCGGTGCCCATGGACCACCGCACGGCGAGCCTCGCGCTGGGCGCCACCAAGTCCCAGACGCTGGCCCGGGTGGTGCTGCCGGGCGCGCTGCCGGGCATCCTCACCGGCGCCGTGCTGGCCGTGTCCCGTGGCGCGGGCGAGGTGGCTCCCATCCTCTTCACCGGCGCCGCCTACTTCCTGCCGGACCTGCCCGACAAGCTGAACTCCCAGTTCATGCACCTGGGCTACCACACGTACGTGCTGGCCACGCAGTCCCCGGACGTGGAGGCCACCCGGCCCCTGCTGTACGCCACGGTGCTCGTCCTGCTCGCGCTCACCTTCGTCCTCAACCTCGTCGCGGTGCTCATCCGCGCCCGCACCCGCCGGCGCGCCTCCGGCGCCCACTGACACCGAGCCATGTCCCTCTCCCCCGCCGTCCCCGCGCGCATCAAGATGGAGGCGCGCCAGCTCTCCCTCCTCTACGGCTCCAAGGTGGCCGTGAAGTCGGTGAGCCTCGCCCTGCCCGAGCACCAGGTCACCGCCCTCATCGGCCCCTCCGGCTGCGGCAAGTCCACCTTCCTGCGCTCGCTCAACCGGATGAACGATCTCATCCCGGGCGCCAGCCACCAGGGCACCGTGCTGCTGGACGGCACCAGCATCCATGACCGCCACGTGGACGTGGTGGACCTGCGCCGCCGCGTGGGCATGGTCTTCCAGAAGTCCAACCCCTTCCCGAAAACGATTTTCGAGAACGTGGCCTACGGCCTGCGCGTGGGCGGGATGAAGGACAAGACGGAGATCGCCACGCGCGTGGAGAAGTCCCTCAAGGGCGGTGCGCTCTGGGACGAGGTGAAGGATCGCCTCAACGACAGCGCCCTGAGCCTGTCCGGCGGCCAGCAGCAGCGCCTGTGCATCGCGCGCGCCCTGGCCGTGGAGCCCGAGGTGCTCCTCATGGACGAGCCCGCCAGCGCCCTGGATCCCATCGCCACGGCGAAGATCGAGGAGCTCATCCACGAGCTGAAGGAGCGCTACACCATCGCCATCGTCACCCACAACATGCAGCAGGCGGCGCGGGTGAGCGATCGCACCGCTTTCTTCTACATGGGTGAGCTGGTGGAATGCGGACCCACCGAGCAGATCTTCACCAACCCGCGCGAGAAGCGCACCGAGGACTACGTCACCGGGAAGTTCGGGTAGGAGCGAGGGAGAGCGGGCACATGCCGTCGACACATACGGACAAGGCATTCGAGGCGGACCTCAGGGACTTGCGCGAGAAGCTGCTGGCCATGGGCGCCAAGGTGGAGGCGCTCATCGCGGACAGCATGCGCGCGCTCACGGAGCGCGACACGCCCCTGGCCGAGCGCGTCATCCAGGCGGACAAGGAGGTCAACCGCCTGGAGGTGGAGATCGACGAGACCTGCCGCCGCATCCTCGCGCTGCGCCAGCCGGCCGCCAGTGACTTGCGCCTCATCACCACCGCGCTGAAGATCGTCACCGACCTGGAGCGCATTGGCGACCTGGCGGTGAACATCGCCGAGCGCTCCAAGGATCTCAACGAGGCCCCTCCCCTCAAGCCCTACGTGGACACGCCCCGGCTGGCCGAGCTGGCCCAGCAGCAGGTGAAGAAGGCGCTGGATGCCTTCGTCTCCTCGGACGTGGCCAAGGCCGAGGCCGTCCTCAAGGAGGACGAGCACCTGGACGTCCTCTACCTGAAGATCTTCAACGAGCTGCTCAGCTACATGATGGAGGACTCGAAGAACATCCGCCGCGCCACCGCGCTGATGTTCATCGCCAAGCACCTCGAGCGCATTGGCGACCACGCCACCAACGTGGCGGAGATGGTCGTCTACATGGTGCGCGGCACCGACATCCGCCACCCGCGCAGCCGCAACCTGACGACCGCCACCTGACCCTCGCGGTCTGACGCAACAGGTCAGGTCCCAACGCTGTCACTGGAATTTCTCCCAGGAGACAGGCAAGCGTCACACCGGGACTTTGGGCTTCGGGAACGCAGCGGGTAGGATGCGCGGCCGCAAGCGCCCCCCGCTTCAGGAGACAGCCCGCGCCCATGAACCATGCGCTCAGCCTCACCCTCCTCACCTTCGCTGGCATCGGAGCCTTCGCCCTCGCCGCCCAGCTCTTCTTCGTGCTGCGACGGCACTGGAGCCTGTCCCGGGCTCCCGCTCCGGCTTCCAGCGCCGGGACGCCGGCGGGCATCTCCATCCTCAAGCCCCTGTGCGGCGTGGATGATGACCTGGAGGCCAACCTGGCGTGCTTCGCCACGCTCGGCTACCCGGTCTACGAGGTGATCCTCGGCGTGAAGGACACCCGGGATCCGGCCTACCAGGTAGCCCAGGCGGCCGTGGCCCGTTGGCCCCACGTGATGCGCCTGGAGCTGCAGCACGGCGAACCCGGCCTCAACCCCAAGGTGAACCAGCTCATCACCCTGGCCGGGGTGGCCCAGTACGACATCCTGCTCATCAGCGACTCCAACACGCGCGTGGAGCCGGACTACCTGCATGAGATCTCCCGCACCTTCGAGGATCCGGAGGTGGGCTGCATCTCCCACCCGGTGAGCGGCATTGGCGAGCAGTCGCTGGGCTCGCTGATGGACAACCTGTACCAGTGCACCACCACGGGCGCGGGGCAGATCGCCGCCAAGCAGGCCGCCAACCAGGACATCGTCGTGGGCAAGTCCATGGCGCTGCGCCGCGAGGTGCTGGATGCGCTGGGCGGCTTCTACTCGGTGCGCAACGTACTGGCCGAGGACTTCGTGATCGGCCGGTGGGTGACGCGCGGGCTGGGCAAGCGCGCCGTGGTGGCGCGGGCCCCCGTGTACAACGTGTCGCAGAAGAAGAGCGTCTCGGCCTTCTTCAAGCGCTACATCCGCTGGTGCATCATCCACCACTCCTGCATCCCCACGCCGGTGTACCTGTCGCAGTCGCTGCTCAACCCCATGCCCTGGGCCCTGCTGGGCGCCGTGTTCGAGCCCTCGCTCCGGGCGCTCGCGGTGGTGACCGGGGTGACGGCGGCCAAGCTCATCCACGACGTGACCGTCTTCCGGGTGCTGCGGCCCGGGCAGCCCATGCCCGCCATGACGGTGCCGGCGGTGCTGCTCAAGGACGCGCTGCTCTTCGTGGCCTGGGTGAACGGGCTGTTCGCCCGCTCGGTGGACTGGCGCGGCAACAAGCTGCGCGTGATGGCCGGCTCCAAGCTGATTCCGCCCGCGGGCACCCCGGTGCAGCCGCTGCCCACCCCCGAGGAGGTCTCCGGCGCCAAGTCCGAGGCCGACGCCGACGAGGCCGACTCCAAGGAGCTGCTCGCGGGCTGACGGGTTCACCGCGAAGTCACCGGGCCCCCCCAGAAGGTTCACCGGGGGGCCATTCCGGTGTTTCAGCGCATGGGTACTTGAAGCACACCCATGCTCATCCGGACCCTGGCGCATCTGTCGGACCTGCATCTGGACCTCACCCGCGAGAGCGACGCGACGGCCACCGCGCTCGTGGAGAGCCTCCTCGCCGAGCGCGTGGACCACGTGGTGGTGACGGGAGATCTCACCCACCAGGGCAGCCGGAGCGAGTACCGGCGCTTCCGGGAGCTCTTCGCTCCGCTGCTCGACGCCGGCCGGCTCACCTTCATCCCCGGCAACCACGACCGCACCGGCGAGGACGCGGGCGGCCAGTGGATGAATGGCCAGAAGGTGCGGGTGGAGGAGCACGAGGGCCTCTTCCTGGTGTGCGTGGACTCCACGGGCCCGCACAACCGCAACTACTTCGCCTGCCATGGCGAGCTGACCCGGGCGGTGTTGGACGAGGTGGACGCCGCCCTCAGTGCCGCTCCCACGGGCGCGCTCACCGCCGTGCTGCTGCACCACCACGTGCTGCCCCTGCCCGAGGAGAGCCTCCCCGAGCGCTTCGCCACGCGCATGGGCTGGCCGCATGCCTCGGAGTTGGCGCTGGGCGCCGAGCTCGTCCGCCGCGTCCAGGGCCGGTGCGATCTGATCCTCCACGGGCACCGGCACGTGCCCCGCGAGTTCGACCTGGGCCCCTCCCAGGGCCGCGGGCTGCGCATCTACAACTCGGGCAGCTCCATCGAGCTCGGCCGCTTCCGCCTCTTCCAGCACGCGGCCGGCCGGCTGGTGGGCGATCCCGTCTGGCAGGGCACGGCGCTGCCCCCGGTGCGCAAGCGCTCGGCCCCCAACGTCATGCCCGCCCTGCAATACCTCGCCAGCCAGCTGACGGTGTCCCTCCTCTGAACTACCTTTGGAGCACCTTTGAAGCACCTTCGAGGCACCCTGGTGGGCCGCCTCCTCCCCTGCTCTCCGGCCAGCCTTGTTCCCGTGGTGAATGCCGCGTCGTCGTCGGCGCGTTGTCCCCACGTACCAGGAGGCGACTTGGGGCGAAGGGCATCCGAGGAAGACGGACGCAAGGTGCTGGTCGTTGACGACGACGCCGACTGGCGGGAGTTCCTCAAGCTGTGTCTCGAGGATCTCGGCTACGAGGCCATCGAGGCCGCCAACGGCCAGGAGGCCCTCGACTCGCTGGCGCGGCAGCGCTACGGCGTGATGCTCCTGGACCTCAACATGCCTGGCATGAACGGCTTCGAGGTGCTGGAGCGGATGCCTCGCAACGGCACCCCGCCCCGGGTGGTGTTCCTCACCGCCGCCGCGGCGCAGGACGTCGGCGGGGCCCTGCGCACCGGGCCGCACTACTACCTCCCCAAGGGCGCCAGCCGGGATCAGCTCTCCTTGCTGCTCCAATCCCTGGACGCCTGAAGTCCCCGTGCTGCTATAGGTCGGCGCCCGGAGGTTGAACGGCCATCGCGCTCGAATTCGCCATCATCCTGGTGCTGATCCTCGCCAACGGCATCTTCGCCGGGGCGGAGCTGGCGTTGCTGTCGGTGCGCAAGACGCGCCTGAGCGAGCTGCTCGACGAGGGCAACCGCGCCGCCCAGGCCGTGCAGGCGCTGCGGGACAACCCCGAGCGCTTCCTGGCCACGGTGCAGATCGGCATCACCGTGGTGGGGGCCTCCGCGGCGGCCTTCGGCGGAGCCTCCATCGCCCAACGGCTGGTGGGGCCGCTCAAGCAGCTGGGGTTGGAGGCGGAGACGGCCGAGAGCCTGGCCTTCGCGAGCGTGGTGGGGCTGGTGTCCTATCTGTCGCTCGTCCTGGGCGAGCTGGTGCCCAAGTCGCTGGCCCTGCGCTTCTCCGAGGGCTACGCGCTGTTCATCGCCCGCCCGCTCCGGGGCATCTCCTGGGTGGTGCAGCCGCTGGTGTGGTTCCTCACCGCCAGCTCCAACCTCATCCTGCGCTTCTTCGGAGACAAGACGAACTTCACCGAGTCGCGCCTGTCCCCGGACGAGCTGCAACAGCTGGTGGAGGAGGCGGCGAAGTCGGGCTCGTTGGATCCCCGGGCCGGGGAGATCGCCTCACGCGCCTTTGATCTCGGCACCATCCCCCTGTCGGCGGTGATGGTGCCGCGCAGCCGCATGGTGGCGCTGCGCCGGCACTCGAGCGCGGAGGAGATCAAACAGGTGCTGCTGGAGCACGGGCACTCGCGGATGCCGGTGTACGAGGGCTCGCTCGACAACATCGTGGGCTACGTCATCGCGAAGGATCTGCTGGGCGTGGCGTGGGAGGGCTCGCTCATCGTGCTGGAGGACGTGATGAGGCCGGCCTGGTTCGCCTTCGAGTCGATGCGGGCCATCGACGCGATGAAGGAGCTGCAACAGCGGCGGATGCAGCTGGCCATCGTGGTGGACGAGCGCGGAGGCGTGGCGGGGCTGGTGACGGTGGAGGATCTGGTCGAGGAGCTGGTGGGGGAGATCGCCAGCGAGTTCGAGAAGCCCGAGGAGCTCTTCAAGCGCGAGGGTCCCACCACGGTGGTGGTGCAGGGCACGGCGGCCATCCGGGACGTCAACCGGGCACTGGGGCTGGAGCTGGAGGAGGGCCAGGGCTGGTCCACGGTGGGCGGCCTGTGCTCGGCGCAGGCTGGGACCATCCCCGAGAAGGGCACGAAGCTGACGCTGGAGGACGGGACGGTGCTGGAGGTGCTGGATGCGAGCCCCCGCCGGGTGCGCTCGGTGCGCATCCACCTGCCACCCGAGGAAGCATCCAAGGGCTGAAGAAGGGCGAGGGCCGGAGCCGGGGCCATGGCACCCGCCGGGACACCTCGCCTATCGTTGGCCCCCGCCATGCTGATCCAAGACGCCCTGCACTCCTCGCTGACGGATCCGATCCTGGACGTCATGAACTTCCTGAACGAGATCGCGCTCCGCTTCCCGGAGGCGATCTCCTTCGCGCCCGGCAGGCCGCACGAGAAGTTCTATGACCCCCAGCAGCTCACGACGTACCTCGACGCGTACATCCGTCATCTGAGCCAGGAGCGGGGTTTCACCGAGGCGCAGATCCGCACCAACCTGTTCCAATACGGCCGGACCAACGGGCACATCCATGGCCTGATCGCGCGGATGCTGGAGAAGGACGAGGGCATCAAGGCCGCCCCCGAGTCCATCGTCGTCACGGCCGGCTGCCAGGAGGCGATGTTCATCTCCCTGCGCGCGCTGTTCTCGAAGGACACCGATGTCCTGCTGGTGGGCATGCCCTGCTACATCGGCATCACCGGCGCGGCGAAGCTCCTGGACATCGAGGTCGTTCCGGTGGCCGAGCGCGAGGATGGTCTGGATCTGCACGAGCTCGAGCGGACGTTGGAAGCGCTCCAGGCCCAGGGCAAGCGGCCCCGGGCGCTCTACCTCGTCGCGGACTTCGCCAACCCGTCCGGGCGGAGTCTCCCGGAGCCCGCGCGCAAGCGCCTGCTGGACATCGCCGCGCGCGCCGACATGCTCATCCTCGAGGACAACCCCTATGGGTTCTTCTACCGGGAGGGCCCGCGCAAGCCCACCCTCAAGTCGATGGATGAGCAGGGACGCGTCATCTACCTGGGCTCGTTCTCCAAGTCCGCCTTCCCGGGCCTGCGCGTGGGCTACGCCGTGGCGGACCAGCGCGTCGTTGGCCCCGCGGGCGAGCATCACCTGCTGGCGGAGGAGTTCTCGAAGATCAAGAGCCTGCTGACCGTGAACACGTCCGCCATCTGCCAGGCCATCATCGGCGGCATGTTGGTGATGAACGACTGCAGTCTCCTGCAGGCGAACCACGAGCCGATCCGCTTCTACAAGGAGAACATGGACGCGACGCTCCAGGCCCTGGAGCGCCACTTCCCGAGGAGCGAGGCCTGGTCACGCGACGTGACGTGGAACGTCCCGGACGGTGGCTTCTTCCTCGTGGTGAAGCTGCCCATCGAGGCGGATGAGGCCCTGCTCGAGCAGTCCGCGCGGCACCACCAGGTCATCTGGACACCGATGCGCTACTTCTACCTCGGCACCGGTGGCGAGCATGAGCTCCGGCTCTCCGTCAGCTACCTCACGCCGGAGCGGATCGAAGAGGGCATCTCCCGCCTGGCCCGGCTGATCAGGTCCGCGATGGAGCAGCGCGGCGCACGCGCCCTCCAGGCGGGTTGAGCGGACCGGCGGACGGCGGACGCTACCCGGCGTTCGCCATCCGCTCCTTGCGCATCATCTCCTGCTCCACGGACTGGTAGAGCGCGCGGATGTTGGCCGCGCCGAACCCCCGCGCCTCCTTGCGCTGGATGATCTCGAAGAAGAGCGTGCGCCGGGAGTGGACCGAGCGGGTGAAGACCTGCAGCAGGTACCCCTGGTTGCCCTCGCGATCCACCAACACATGGTTCTCGCGCAGCTGCTCCAGATCCTCGGCCAGCGTGCCCACCCGCGCCGGGAGCGCATCGTGGTAGCCGGGAGGACTGTCCAGCAGGGGCATCTGCCGCTCGCGCAGCACGCGGACGGACTCGAGGATGTCCTCCGTGAGGAAGGCGATGTGCTGCACACCCGCCCCGCGGTGGTTGCTCAGGAAGTGGTCGATCTGCCCCGGGCGCTTGCCGGACATCGGCTCCATCAGCGCGAAGCACACCCCGCCACCGGAGGGCTGCTGCACCACCTTGGAGTTCATCCCCCCGTAGCGCGTCTCCACGTTCTCCTCGTGGCTCTGCTCCAGGCCGAACAGCCGCTGGTAGGCGTCCACCGTTTCATGGAGCGTGCCCGGGATCAGACACAGGGCCAGGTGATCCACCGCCACCAGGAGATCACGCTCCGAGGCGGGAGCCACCACCGGCTGGAAACGGCCCGGCCAGAAATCCCCCTCGGGCGCATCGCGCTCGATGAAGGAGTGCACCATGTCTCCCACCGGGGAGGCCACCGTCGCCCGCACCAGACGTCCGTGAGGACCCTCGTACACCCGCGGCTCGTTCACCGGGGTCGCGCCCCGCCGCACCGCCTCGTGGAAGGCCGCCGTCGCGTCCTGCGTGCGGAACGCCACGTCCTTGACTCCGTCCCCATGCACCGCGACGTAGCCCGCGGCCTCATCCGTGGCCACCAGCGCCTGGGTGAGGATCAACCGGCTGCGGCCCAGCTTGAGCAGGAGGCTGCTGCGGCCCTGCTGCCCCGTCTCCGGCCCGGCACGGCCCGTCACCCGGAAACCGAAGCCGGCGCAGAACACCTCCGCCGCCTCCTCCAGCTTGCCCACGTACAGCTCGAGATGATCAATCCCAGAGAAGTTCAAGCGCAGCTCTCTTCCTCAAAGACCGCCGAGACGGGGCCGACCCCTCGACACGAACGCACTGCGAGAGTAATCGGGCCGCACATTTCCACGTCCAGGAACAAAAGGGAATCCACCCTCCGCATGAGCACTCGAAACCCGTTGTTGGCGGCGGCCCTGCTGCTGGCCACCGCCGCGCCAGCCGCTCCCCGCCACGAGCTGTCGGCGGGGGTGGCCACCCTGCTGCAACTGGGCACGTTCCGCACCTCGCCGGACATCCTGATGGTGGAGCTGAAGGGCCTGCGGACCGCGGCCGAGGAGGGCCCCTGGAGCGCCGTGCAATTCGGTGGCGGTCTGCGGGTGGGCTGGCCCGCGGCCCGGGGACACCCGCCGCTGGAGGCCTTCCTCCAGGCGCAGCTCGGCGCGAAGCTGGGCCCCTGGCGGCCCGCCGCTGGATTCGAGCTGGGGCTGACGGGCCTCAACCAGCGCTTCTACAGCCTCGTGTATCCCGACAACCGGCTCGAGGGGTACGAGGACGCGACCCTCGGCCCGGCCTACGGCGCCTTCACGCTCAGCCCCGTGCGCTTCCAGCTGGGCCGCGTCCAGTTGAGCGCGCTCCAGCTGAACCTCGGCACCGGCCTCGGCCCTCGGGACTCCAGCGTCCGCGTCCAGGTCGGAGTGCTGAGCCTCGGAGGCTGGCTATGAGGAAGACACTCGCCGCCGCGGGCCTGCTGCTGGCCTGCGCGTGTGCCCCCACCTCCTCGAGGTTCTCGGAGGAGCAGCTCGCCCGGCTCTCCACGCTCGCCGGACAGGTGGAGACCGGGCAGCTGATGGGCCACGTCCGGGCGCTGACCCGGAGCCACCAGGAGGACACTCCCCTGAGCTGCACGCCGGTGCAGCGCGAGCAGTACGCCCCCGCCTGTTTCATGACGAGGGATCGAGCGCGCGACCTGATGAAGTCCCGGCTCGAGGCGGTGGGACTGCAGGTGCGCACCCAGGAGGGCCAGCGCGGAGCGCTCACCTTCACCAACCTGATCGCGGATCTTCCGGGCACCACCCGGCCCGAGGAGATCGTCCTGGTGGGTGCCCACTTCGATGCGCACTACATGGGCGCGGACGACAACTCGACGGGCGTGGCGGGAGTGCTGGAGCTGGCCCGCGTCCTTTCGCAGTACCGCTTCGAGCGGACGCTCCGCTTCGTGGGCTTCGATCTCGAGGAACCGGGCATGCTCGGGAGCGGCCACTACGTGGACGCGCTCGGCCAGGAGAAGCTGGCGGGCGTCATCATCTTCGACTGCATCGGCTACTACGACACGAGACCCGGCTCGCAGAAATCCCTGCCCGGCCTGCCCGCGCCCGACACCGGTGACTTCCTCGCCATCATGGGCAACGACCACTCGCTCGGCCTGGCCACGGATCTCCACCAGCTCAACGACACGCTGCAACTCATGAAGCTGGTGTCCATCATCGCCCCGGGAGATGGCACCTCCACCGTGTCCGTCAGCGAGAGCCTGATGCGCAGCGACCACGCGGCCTTCTGGTACGGAGGGCACAAGGCGCTCTTCCTCACCGACACGGCCGACTTCCGCAACCCCCACTACCACCAGGCCACGGACGTCATCGACACGCTCGATCCCGAGTCCTTCCGCCGGGCCGTGCAGATCTCCGCCGTGGGCCTGGCCACCTGGGCGGGAGGGCCGCGATGAGAACGCCTCGCTGGGGGTTCATGGCCGCACTGCTGACCGGACTGCTGCTCGGGCCGGCGGCGGGCGCCCGGGAGCCCACCGTCCACCGCATCACCGTCTATGTCCACTCGGGGATGAGCCTGTACCTCTCCGAGGCGCGCACCCTGGGCGGCGTCGGCGGTGGGCTCGGCGTGAGGGACACGCTGGACGAGCGGTTCATCCTCCAGGCGGATGCCAGCTACCTGATGGCGCTCGGCAAGGTGGTGGAGGTGCGCGCGGGAGCGGGCCTCCAGCGGAGCGGGACGTGGACTCCGGCGGCGCTGGTGATGCTCTCGTGCATGGCGGGCCAGGGCATGCGCTTCCTGACCCCCACCCGCTCCACGCCCGTGGAAGGCCCCGCGCTCACCGTGGGACTGCAGCTCGCCCCCCTGCGCTTCACCCACTCCGGCACGCAGCTCTCGCTGTTCGAGCTCGGCGTCGGCGTGGGCTCGGACTGGCCGGGCCGTGGCCTCACCTGGCACCTCACGCTCCTGCAGGCGGGCACCACCTTCTGAAGCGAGCAGGAGGACGGGGGCCCGGCCGGAAAAAGCGAAGGGCCTGGAACCTTTCGGGGAGTTCCCCGAGGATTCCAGGCCCTTCAGAGTGCGCGCGATGCAGGATTCGAACCTGCGGCCTTTGGCTCCGGAGGCCAACGCTCTATCCAGCTGAGCTAATCGCGCACTTCGGTTACGGCGACGGCGGGTGGGTAACTAACTGACTTCCCCCGCCGACGCAAGCACGCTTTCTTGGAACAGCGCCGGGCGGGAACATCCTCCCCGGAGAGCGAGACTCCACTGTTGGATACCCACCTGACTGCCTGCTGGGGGAGCGGGAAGCCCCCGCCGGTGACGAGGGGCGGGCCTGGAGGGGCCCGGGCGGGATATGCACCACCCGGAGCCTGGCGAGCGGAGAGCCAGCCCAGACGAAGAGCGAGCGATGCACGAGAACGAGGAGCTTCGAGGTTGGGGGGAGTCCACGGTGAGCCGCGGCCTGGTGCACCGGGTGGAGGGCCCGGCGCAGCTGGCCGAGCTGATGGTGACGGCGGGCGGCCGCGGCGAGACGGTGGCCTTTCGCGGCGGGGGACGGAGCTACGGGGACGCGGCCCTGAACACCGGGGGCGCCGTCGTCGAGCTGGGCCGGCTCGATCGCATCCTGGAGTTCGACAGCACGGAGGGCATCGCGCGGGTGGAGCCCGGCGTGACCATCGCGGCGCTGTGGCGCATGAGCATCGCCCACGGCTTCTGGCCGTATGTGGTGCCCGGCACCATGCACGTCACCATCGGTGGCGCGCTGTCCATGAACATCCATGGGAAGAACCAGTACAAGGTCGGCTCGTTCGGCGAGTACGTCCGCTCCTTCCGCCTGCTGACGCCCTCGGGTGAGGAGCTGCGCTGCAGCCGCACCGAGAACGCGGACCTGTTCCACGCGGCCATTGGAGGCATGGGGCTGCTCGGGTGCATCCTCGAGGTCGAGCTCCAGCTCAAGCGCGTGTCCTCCGGGCGGCTGCTCGTGCACGCGCGCAGCACCCGGGACCTCGGCGAGGCGATGCAGGCGCTCGACACCTCCCAGGCCGACTCCGATTACATGGTGGGGTGGATCGACTGCTTCGCGCGCGGCTCCCGGCTCGGGCGCGGGCTGCTGCACCTGGCGCGGCATGTGCCGGCCCAGGAGAACCCGGATCCGTTCCTCTCCCCTGCCCGGCAGGATGTGCCTGGACGGGCGTTCGGCGTGGTGCCACTGGCCTGGCTGTGGCCGGGGCTGTGGCTGACGGTGCACGGCCGGGCGATGCGCTGGGTGAACATGGCGAAGTTCTACGCCGGCATCCGCGAGGCGAGCCGCCCGGCGTACCTGCAGACGCATGGCGCGTTCCACTTCCTGCTCGACTACGTGCCGGGCTGGAAGAAGGCCCTGCTGCCGGGGGGACTGCTGCAGTTCCAGCCGTTCGTGCCCAGGGAGCAGGCCCACGCCGTCTACACGCACATCCTGGAGCGCTGCCAGCGCGAGGGGCTCGTTCCGTACCTCGGGGTGCTCAAGCGGCACCGGCCGGCCCCGTTCCTGATGAGCTACTACGTGGATGGGTACTCGCTGGCGCTCGACTTCTCCGTGACGGGCTCCAACCGCGAGCGCCTGTGGAAGCTCTGCCGCGAGTTGGCGGACCACGTGCTCGCCCATGGGGGGCGCTTCTATTACGCGAAGGACTCCGTGCTCACGCCGGAGCAGTTCCGCGCCAACCACGAGCCGGGGGCCATCGAGCAGTTCCTGGCGCTCAAGGCGAGGGTGGACCCGAAGAACGTCCTCCAGACGGACCAGTGGCGGCGGCTGACGAGCCCCGGGCAGGGCTCGCCCCTGCTCGCGCGGGCGGGTTGAAAAGCGAGGCGTTACCGTTCATCCAGTCGCATGAGCGCAGGGCGCACACAAACTGCGGAAGAGCATCGGAATAGGGGCAGGCTCAATCCTGGTAGTGGTGAGGCCCGAACCCGAAGCTGCTGACGGGGGGACCCTCCAGGTGCCAAAGTCAGCGCTCCAATGGCCTCCTCGACGCTGGTGGATACGAGCGGACGTGAACCCGTCCTCGTCTCATGGATCGCGGTCAACAATGATCCGTTCGAACGGAACCGAGATCGTTCCTATCGGCTCGTCGACGGGAAACACGTCAACGGCCCCACGCTCTCCCTGCTCGCGGATCCGGGCTCGGAGTACGCCGGCCGGATCACCGATGCCGTATTCCTCCGCCAGGGAGGTGAAGAAGCGGAATTTCATACGCGCGTGTACGAGGATCTCGTGGCCGCCCTGGCGGAGCGCTGCCCCACGTTACGCCTGCACCCGATCGTATGGAATGGCGCGGATCCCACGGATCATTCTGCGCTCTTCGAGTTCCTTCGCGAACGCCTTCCGCAAGTGCGCCGCAAGTTCTCGGGACGCGAGTTGGTCGTCCACGTCTCTCCTGGAACCCCCTCCATGCACACCGTCTGGGTGTTGATGGCCGAGACGGGGTTCATCGATGCGCCCTTCCGGCTCGTGAAGTCGTTCCGGCAGGAAGATCGTCACCAGGGCAGATCCCTGGTGAGCCCAGTGCATGTCGGAATCGACACGTTCTACAAGCGCTATCAAGAAACGCGGCCGCGCACGGCTTCGACGCAGGACGAGGTCATCCGGTGGGACCCGGCCCACTTCCGCTCCGAGGCACTGATTCGGGTCTTCCGTGAAGCGCAGCGTGTCGCCGCCTTGAAGGTCCCGGTCCTGATCCTGGGCGAGCGTGGCACCGGCAAGACCACGCTCGCGGCGTGGATCCGCGCGGCCAGCCCCTACCGCAAGGCAGCCCTGGACGAGGCTTGGCCCGCCATCGCATGCGGCCAGTATACGAGCGAAACCATGCGCACCGAGCTCTTCGGGTACCGCAAGGGCGCCTTCACGGGCGCGGACCGAGATCGCGAAGGACTGCTGCACACCGCGGATGGAGACACGCTCTTCCTGGATGAGTTGGGCGACATCTCCCACGATCTCCAGCGCCTGCTCATCAAGGCCGTCGAGGAAGGCAGGTTCCAGCGACTGGGCTCCACCGAGTTCGAGAAAACGAACTTCCGCTTGATTACCGCGACGAACCTCCCGGCCCTCGAACTGGCCCGGCGCATCGATCCAGACTTCCTCGATCGCGTCCGCGCCTTCGAGCTGCGCCTGCCCCCGCTCCGCGACATTCCCGAGGAACTCGACTGGATGTGGGACGCGGTGCTGATGGGGGCGGCACGGCGCGCCCAGGTGAATCGCCGGTATGCCTCCCTGCCGGAGAAGGAGCGCACCCGGCTGCTCGCGGTACTCCGGACGCACCCGCTGCCCGGCAACATCCGCGATCTCTTCCGGGTGGCTTGGCGGTTCCTCGCGGCCCGGGCGGATGACCGCTGGCCTCTGCCTCCGACCGAGGCCGTCAGCTACGCGCTCGAGGCACTGGAGGCCCCGGCGGCACCCTCGGAAGAATCCTCCCGGATGATGGCCCGGGCCTTCGCCGAGGGCCGCCCGCTCCCAGAACCTCTTCTCGAGCGGGGTCCCATCCAGACCGAGGAGTTGTTCGCTGACCTCCGCAAGTACCTCGCCACGGAGCTCCGGCGGGTATCGAAGGAGCGCCAACTACCCATCGACCGGGTGGCGGACGTAGGAGAGAGGACCCTCCGCACCTGGGCCCGGAAGGACCCTTCCGGAACACCGGAAGGTTGATTCCGCCCGCGAAGGCCCTGGGCACCGAGGAAGGGCCGCGTCGACCTCCAACCTCCTGGAATCCTTGAGCCTGACCTCGTCCACCTCGCGTGGCACGCGGCTCGCTCTGCACCTCCTTGTGCCGGTCACGACCGGACGAGGAGGTGTCCGCCATGGATGTGACGGAGGTCATGACCTACCACGCGCTGCAGCGGAGCCGGACCCGGTGCATTCCCACGACCGCCATCGAGGCGGCCCTGACCTACGGACGAAGCCGCCGGACCCGGGGCGCGGAGATCTTCACCCTCGGTTGGCGCGAGCGCCGCTACTGGGCCGAGCGGGGAGTGGACCTCTCTGGTTTCGAGGGCGTTCAGGTAGTCTGCACACCCGCGGGTCGCGTGCTGACGGTGTATCGAAACCGCAAGCCGGCGGCATGGCGGGACCGCGTACAGCGGCGGCCGGCCTGAGCACGGGGAGGGACATGGCATGGGGTTCGCCAAGTATTACGAGGACATCATCAGCCGGTACGTCGCGGACAACTACCGGCCGCGTTCCCGCTCCCCACCCGCCGCCTCCCCACCCACCGACGCAGCCCCCCGCCAGCCCAGACGCGCCCCGGCGCCACGTCCGCCGTCCCCGAGCGCCGCGCCCCGCCCTTCCACACCTCCTCCCCGAAGTCCGGAGTCTCCCATGAGCAAGCTCAAGGAGCTGACCGTCCCCAACGCGAGACCACTTCCCGTGATCGTGCTGGCCGACGTGAGTGGCAGCATGAACACAGACGGCAAGATCCAATCCCTGAACCAGTCCCTGAGGGAAATGCTGGAGTCCTTCAAGGACGAGGACGATCTCCGCGCCGAAATCCACGTCGCGGTGATGACGTTCGGCAAGGGCACGGTCCGCCAGCATGTCCCTCTGGCCACGGCGGCGAACGCGGTCTGGACGGATCATCCCGCCGCGGGAGACACGCCCATGGGCGCCGCGTTCCGGGCCGCGAAGCAGCTGGTGGAGGATCGGAACGCCATCCCTGGCAGGTCCTACCGGCCGACCCTGGTCCTCCTCTCGGATGGGCAGCCGACAGATGACTGGAAGGCGCCGCTGGATGAGCTACTGGCCAGCGAGCGCGGAGGCAAGGCGTTCCGCATGGCGCTGGGAATCGGCGCGGATGCGGACATGGAGGTGCTCTCCGCCTTCCTGCACGATCCCCAGGCCCGGGTCTTCCGAGCGGACGAAGCGCGCCAGATCCGTCAATTCTTCCGGCTGGTCACCATGAGCGTCACCAGCCGCTCCCGCAGCGCCAACCCGAACGTCGCGCCCAACGTGGACGCCGCGGAGGAATGGGACCTTTGAGCCTCCGGATGGTGGGAGCCTCCGTCCGCGGTCCCGCGCACGCACGGGCCGGAGAGCCCAATCAGGACGCATGGTACGCACGTATCCGGGACAGGAGCGCCCTCGCGGTGGTGGCTGATGGAATGGGCAGCCGCTCCGCGGCCCGGGAGGGCGCGCGTGCGGCGGTCGCCGCCTGCCGGAGCGCCTGGCGCCACTGGGCCGCCGCCCCCCAAGGGAGCGCCGAGGATCTGGTGCGGCTCATTGAGGTCTTCTGGCGCCTCCGGCTCGGGCTGATTCCTCCAGAGGACGCGGCCACCACGTGCCTAGTCTGCGCGCTCAGACCGGACGGAACGGGCGTGGCGCTTCAACTCGGCGACGGGCTCATCGGCGTCCGCGAGGGCCCGGGCTCCTTCCGGGCACTCACACCCGAGCGCTCTACCTTCGGCTCGATGACGCGAGCGCTCGGAACTCCCCATGGGCTTCGTGACTGGCTCATGGAGCCGGTGGGACCGCTGAACGACGGAATGGCGCTCCTCCTGGCTTCCGATGGGGTCTCGGACGATCTGCTCCCGGAGAAGCGGTCCGGTTTCGTGGATTGGCTCCTGGAGGATATCGCCCCCGGACAGCAGCCGGGCCGGGGGTTGGCACGGGCGCTTCGTGACTGGCCCGTGCCCAAACACCTCGACGACAAGACGGTCGTCCTCCTGTGGGGGGAAGCACGATGAGCGAACGTGTGGTCACCGACGAGAACGGAACCCTCCACGGGCTGGACCAGCGCCTGGGAGAGGGGGCCCAGGGGGCCGTGTGGCTCACCCGGAACGGACGGCAGATCGTGAAGCTCTTCTCGCGCACGAGGGATCGCGAGGGGCTCCGACGGCAGATCGCCTTCGTGAAGCGGCTGGACGTGCGCGACCTGCACGTCGCGCGCCCGCTCAGCCTGCTCCGCCCGCCCGACGTGGGCTACGTGGCGGAGTTCCTCTCGGACATGGTCCCCATCCGGCAGCTGATCGCGCCCCCGCGAGGTTCGCCGGTGGAGCGCTGGTACCTGGACACCGGCGGGCTCCAGCGCCGCTTGCGGCTGCTCGCCCATGCCGGAGAAGCCCTGGCCGGCCTGCATGCGCGCGGGCTCATCTACGGCGACATCTCGCACAACAACGTCTTCGTCTCCGGCCCCGCCGAAGCGACCGAGGCTTGGCTCATCGACCTGGACAACCTCCGGTACGACAGTGATCTCGCGGGCGCCATCTACACCCCCGGGTACGGCGCGCCCGAGCTCGTCTCGGGTACGCGGGGCCCGAGCTCGTTGTCCGATGCTTGGTCCTTCGCGGTGCTCGCGTTCCACACGCTCACGCTCATCCATCCATTCTGCGGTGACTTCGTGATGGAGGGAGAGCCGGAACTGGAGGAGGACGCCTTCGCCGCACGTGTCCCCTGGGTGGATCACTCCACCGACGAGCGCAATCGGTCCAGTCACGGCATCGCACGCGACCAAGCGCTCGGCACCCAACTCCACGCGCTGGCACGCGAGACCTTCGAGGACAGCGTGCAGGACATCCTGAAGCGGCCGGGGGTGGCCAGGTGGGTGGAGCGTCTCCACCTCGCGGCCGACCAGACGGTCCGCTGCACCTCCTGCCAGCAGTCATTCTTCGTGACCGCCCAAACATGCCCCTGGTGCAACACCGCGCGTCCCCCTCTGGTGTCCGTGCGGCTCCACCGTTGGGAGCCCCAACGCGGCATCGTCGAGGCAATGGGGACCGTGGCTCGGCTGCCCATGGCTGGGGAGCCGGTGCCATTGACCCGGCGGCACACGCGGGGTGAGTCCGGGATCCGTGCGCGCGCCGTGGAGCTCACCCTCGAGCGCCGGGAGCGCGGCGTGCTGGTGCGCTCACATGCCGCCCCCATCTGGGTGACGCCACCGGGCAAGGCGGAGGTGGCGGACGCCATGCCCATCTCCGGCCGGGGCCGCATCCTTCCCCTGGAGCCTCCGGAACGGAGCTGGGTGGTGCATTTCGACGCCGTGGACACTCCGCACCGGGTGGCGGTGATCTCTGGAGGTGCCCGATGAGGGTGGACGAGCTTCGGGGCGGGCTCATCAGCTCGGTCGAGGTGAAACCCGTCACTGGACGATTCGACCCCGTGTTGGCGCGGCGCGGGGAGGTCGAGCTGCAGCAGACGGTCGACGAGGTGGTGCTCCGCTGGCGCGAGTACCTGTGGCCTGTGACCGGCGTGGATTCACGCAGGCACGAGGCCCTGCTGACGCACCTCAGCGGCAACCTCCCGATGGTCGCCTGGGCCGCCCACACCAGCCCGGAGCAGGTGACCGTGCAGCTCCACGCATTCACCCGCGAGCTCCGCTTCGGCACGCCCATCACCATCGGCATCGATGACGCCGCGCTGGAGGAACTCCGGGTCCGGTTCCGCGTGGGCGGCGGCGTGCCCGAGGTGGCACAGTGGCTGGAGCAGCGGCTCCTACTGGATACGGGTGGCCTTTCCTACCGGCGGGCGGTGATTTCCGGGGGTCCCCAAGGCGCGGATGATGCGTTTCGCATCTTCGGGAACAACATCAGCGTCGACGTGCGGCGGCAGGATGACCGGCTCCGCGTGCAGCGCGTGATCAAAGGTGGCCGGATGGACGCGGCAGTGCTCCAACTGCTGTGTGCGCCCTTGTCCTTCACGGACCTGTCCTCGACGGCGGAACTCGCCTCGGGAGCTCGCCACGCGCTGGAGGAGGCGGTCCGCGCGGACGACAGCTACCTGCGCATCTGGACCACGTACAACGAGTTGGAGCGGGAGGCGATCCTGCGCCGGGCCCGCGCAGTGGGCGCCATTCCCTACGATCGTTGCGAGCAGCGCCGTGATGGGGGCTGGCGCTTCGTCCTCGCGAACGTGGATGAATTGGAGAGTCGGTTGGCCACCCTCCTTGATTCGGACCGCTTCGAGTTGGAGGCGGGGGAGAGGCCGCCGACCTGGGACAACCTGGAGAGCTCCGTGGGAAAGGAGCGGGGACAGCGCCGCCTCTCCGCACCCCTCTCCTGGCTGGACACGACGCAGCGACGTCTGGACCTCCGGGCTCCCGAGGACGATGAGGATCAGCCCCTCCCACCTCCTCGCGGCTTCCTCTACCTGTCGCTCGCTGGCGACCGCACACGCCTGAAGCGACGCGAGACGGCCGAACAGAAGCTACGGACGGGCACCAGCCCCATGCCCCGGCTCGGTCTCCTGTTGGAGGGGCGCCCCGCGACACAGCCCTACTTCAGGCGCCGCTCCGCAGAGAGCCCCGCCGTGCTGCAGGCCTTTGGCGGGAAACCCACCGGACGGCAGAGGGAGGCGCTCAACGTGGCGCTGAACACGCCGGACATCGCGGTGATCCAGGGCCCCCCTGGAACGGGGAAGACGAAGGTCATCGCCGCGCTCCAGCGCCGGCTGGCGGAGCTGGCGGAAAAGGGGGAGGAGGTGTCGCACCGGATCCTCGTCAGCAGTACCCAACACGACGCAGTGGAGAACGTGGTCCAGCGGAGCGAGGTCTTCGGCCTGCCCCCGGTGAAGGTCGGCTCCCGGCGGGGGGACGACGGCGCCGTCATCGATGCCGTCGAGAAGTTCCGGGTGGATCGCATCGAGCGGCTCCGCGCCAAGCTGCGTGAAGCCCCCGAATCCGAGCGCAACCTGCGTGCCCGCCGGATCGCGGTGGCCTGTCTGCGCGCGCCCGTTGCCCCCGAGGAGATGGCCAGGCACCTGCGGGAGCTGGAGGACGTGCTCGGAGAGCTCCTTCCGCCAAAGCTTCACGATCGCCTCCAGACGCGAATCGCCGAGCTGACCCGCCCGGTCACCCAGGGCGATCTCGAAGAACACGAGCTGCGCCTGGCGGCGGCGAAAGGCATCCGGGTGGACGCGGTGACTTTCGAGGACGATGGCCCCGCGAAGGCCCGCAAGGCCCTGCTCCGGCTGGAGTCCGTGCTCTCTCCGGCGGAGGCCGATTTCCTCCGCCGCTGCGCCGAGTGGACCGAGCCCTCTGCTCCCTCTTGGTTGGAGGAGGGCCAGACCCTGAAGGAGGCCCTGGAGGATCGCCTGCTCACCCCTCCCGCCCCAACGGTCCCGACGCTCGACGAGCAGACGCAGGCGCTGCTCATCGACGTCATCAACACCGTGGAGCGCCAACGGCAGCAGTCCGCTTCAGGAGAGGACTCGGCACTGGCCGCGTACCTGGAGGATCTCGAGAACGATCCTCTGGCCGTCCAGCAGGCCCTGGAGCACTACACGGTGGTACTGGCAGCCACCTGCCAGCAGGCCGCCGGCCGCCCCATGCAGCTCGCCCGTGGCATCGACGTGGGCTCGGTCACCTTCGAATCGGTCATCGTGGACGAGGCGGCACGGGCCAACCCGCTCGACCTGTTCATCCCCATGAGCATGGCCAGACGGCGTGTGGTTCTCGTGGGTGACCACCGGCAGCTGCCTCACATGCTTGAGCCCGATGTAGAACGTGAACTGGCCTCCGCCGTGGAGAAAGGAGACATCGCCCGGGAAGCCCAGGATGCGCTCAAGCACAGCCTTTTCGAGCGGCTGTGGCTCCTCCTGAAACAGCTCGAGGACCAAGACGGCATTCCGAGGACCGTCACCCTCGACATGCAGTTCCGCATGCACCCGGTGCTCGGAGATTTCGTGAGCCGGATGTTCTACGAGCGCTGGGGAGATGGATGTGTCTCTTCGGGCGGAAAGCCGGAGGACTTCGCCCACACGCTGCCCGGGTACATGAAAGGAAAGCAGCCTTGTGTGGCGGCCTGGCTCGATGTCCCGGGCGGACCCGGCCGGTGGGAGCGACGCGGACAGAGCAAATCACGCCCGTCCGAGGCCCGGCGCATTGCGAGAGAGCTCCGTCGGCTGATCGAAGTGGATCCACGGCTCACCTTCGGGATCATCACCTTCTACTCCGCCCAGGTGGACGAGATCGGCGAGGCGCTGGTGCACGAGGGTCTGGCCGAGCCCACGAACAGTGGAGGATGGCGCATCGCGGATGCGTGGCGCCGCACGGAGAATCACCACGGCGAGTTCGTCGAGCGGCTGCGAGTGGGGACTGTGGATGCATTCCAGGGCAAGGAGTTCGACGTCGTCTTCCTCTCCGTCACCCGAAGCAATGAGTTCCCCGCGGAGACGGACGAGCAGCTCCGGCGGAAATACGGACACTTGCTCCTGGACAACCGGTTGTGCGTGGGAATGAGCCGGCAGCACCGGCTCCTGGTCGTCGCTGGCGACCGGGATTTCATTCGCGATGCGGAGCCGCTGCTTCCGCTGCGCGAGTTCTTGACCATGTGCGAGGGCCCCCATGGCGTCGTTCTCCCTTGAAACGGTCTCGGTGCTCCGCTTCCCCCTCCCCTTCGTGGAGTACAGTGGGAAGCCTCGCTGGCTTCTCTGGCCGGTCTGGGCCTGGCGTGTCGTCGCGCCCCAAGCCCGTGAGCGCAAGCTGAACCTGTTCCAGAGGGCCGTCCTGAACCTCTGCCGCGCGGGCAAGACGCGGGCCGAGGACATCGGCGCGGCGCTGCACATCGGCACGGAGCTCGCCGCCCGCGTCCTGTTGGAACTCGACGGAAACGGTTGGTTGGACCATCGGGGCCACCTCACGCCCCAAGGGGTGCACGCCCTGGAAGACGAGGAGAGTGAACCGCTTGGAGAGCAGGTCGTGGGGTGGACCTTCACGGACCCATTCACGGGTGAGGTGTGGCCCCGATTCCACACGGGTGAGCTCCCGCATGCGGATGTCGAATCCAATGCGGCGGGCTACCCCGTGCTCCTGTCCGGCAGCGTGGGAAACCCGCACCGGGACGATGCCTACGCCGTGCTCCCCCGCGGCAATGAGGCCCTGCACATACACCGCCCCAGGGCGGAGGACATCATCAAGGCCGTCCGGCTCCATCGAAAGCAATACGCCTGGGAGGAGAACGAGCCCGAGGCCTCCGACGCACCGCACGTGCGGCGGGTCTCGTTGGTGTCGGAGTCCCCTACGCCCTACCTGCTCGCGGTGCGGGCTTGGCGCGACGCGCGCGGGGACTGGCACATGGACGACCCCTTTGGAATCGGCGACAGCCCACGGCTGCGGCGCTGGGTCGAGGGACGCTTCGATGTGCAGTCCGGCCTCCGCCCGTGGATCGCGGCCATCGCGGGAGGAGACCCGGCGTCGGAGGACTTCCGGGCTCTGACCGAAAAAGCGACGTGGGATGTGGAGGAGCGGCTCACCCTCGCCATCCGGACGCGGGACATGCTCTTCGACCGATTGGTCGCCATGCAGCGCACGTTGCTCGAGGCCGGACTGGACGGGTCCCCGCATGACAAGTGGGATGATGTCGCGGTGAAGGCCCAACGCGCCGCGGAGCGGCTGTTCCAGGAGCTCTGTCTGGCCCATCCGCGCCGGACCCGCCTGTCCAACGCCATCGCGATGAACGAGCTCCTCATCCAGCAGCTCGCCGCCGATACGGGATTCCAGACGCCACTCCCCCCCTCGCTGGCCCGGGTCCGTGCCGGCAAGGTGGAGCATGCGGACCGGTCCGGCAGCGGCAGTTTGAGGCCGCTCCTCGTCCTCGCACTGCTCGGGACGCCCGGCGTCGCGAAACACCCGTTGGCTCGCGCGGCGAATCAGGTGCCCGATCTCCTGCACCGGCTAGATGCCCTCGCGGCCATCCGGGACAAGGCCGCGCATGAGGGAACGGAGAGGCAGCGCCCCACCCTCACATCGCGGGAGTGGCCTGAACAGATCCGAGAGTGCGTCGAAACCGTCTACCTGGCAGTGCGGCACCTGCTTCCGAATTGAGGAAACCTTCCGATGGCGAAACACAACGACAAGAAGCAAGAGCCGGCTTCCGCACCCACGCCACTCCCTCCGCCTCCCGCGGCCCCGGACGCCCAGCCCGTCGAGGCACGGCCCACGCCCCCCGAACTGGAAGATCTCGAACTGCTGACGATGGAGGCAGCGGACCTGGGGACGGACGAGCCCCCCAGCAACATCGAGCCCCCTCCCGAGGGGATGACGCTGCAGAAAGCGATCAGCCGGGCCTGGAGCGCGCACGGCGTGTTCCAGCAAGCGGAACAGAAGGCCAAGGAGGCGAAGAAGAAGGCCGAGGAGAGCGACCGCGCATTCCGCGATCAGAAAACCCGGCTCGAGCAACAAGAGAACCACTACAAGCGCAAGCTGAATGAAGTGGCGGAGAAGGAGCGCCAATTGCTGGACAAGGAAGTCCTGCTCACCGAGCGCGAACGCAACGCGGAGCAGGGCTTCCTCGCCGAGCGCCGACGGATCGTCGAGGGGCTGAATGCCCAGGTTGCCGAACTCCGCAAGGAGCTGGACGAGCTCCAGAGCACACTGGACGCTCGCCGGTCCGCGGACGAGGCGGACTGGCGCAAGCGGATGGCCGAGCGCGACGAGCGCGCGCGCCGTGAAGCGGAGGCACGGGCGGCGGAGTTCCTGGCGGAGCGGCAACGCTTCGAGAAGGAGTTCGCCGTGCGAAGGCAACAGGCCCAGGAGGAGCTTCGGTTGGAGCTCGTGCAAGAGCGCAAGGTGGCTCAGGCGCAACTGGCGGCGGAGGGGGAAGGACAACGGGCGCACAACGAGGCGGAGCGCAAGGAACTGCAAGCGCTCCAGGAGCATCTGCGGACGAAGGAGCGGATCCTGCGCTCGGAGCAGTCCGAACTCCACGTGAAGACGGAGTTGCTCAACGAGGATCGCCGTGCGTTCGATGCGAAGGTCGCCCGCTTCGCCGCGGGAAAGGTGGCCGAGCTGGAATCGGATCTCACTGCACTCCGCGAGCGGCTGAAGGTCTCCGAGACCGCCCGCGACCGTTACTGGAAGGACCTGGAGTCTCGCCGGCAGGTGGATCAGCGGCTCGGCAAGGATCCTCAGCAGCTCATCGACCGCCTGCAACAACTGGAGCGAGAGAACTCCGAGCTCCATTCCCAGCTTCGCGAGAGTCTGGGCGAGCAATCGGCGCGGCGGCTCTCCGAGTTGGAGAAGGAGCGGTCGGCGTGGCTTGAGGAGCGGAGCGTGCTGCGGTCGCAGTTGGCCGAGGCGGAGGCACGCATCGGCCGCCAGCGGATCGGCGCCGTTGAGTTGGAGACCGTCCGCTCGCAGAAGGAGGCGCTGGAGACCAACAAGAAGCTCCTGGAAGCCGCCATCGCCGAGCTGGACGCCCAGGTGAAGAAGTACACCCAGGCGGATGACAAGCGGAACCCGATGGAGGCACTGGTCGCCATCGACCGGAACACTGACTGGCAGAGCCCCCTGCGCACCTGGCGTCCGCTCGGCCAGTCCACTCCAACGTTGAAGGAGTTCGCGGCGGATCTGCGAGATCGCATCGCCGTCGCCCTCCGGACGAAGGAATACCCGGACAAGACGCTCTACTACAGCGAGCGGGACATCCGGTGCTTCCTCGGCGGACTGGCGATGAGCCGGCTGCTGCTACTCCAGGGCATCAGCGGAACCGGCAAGACCAGCCTGCCTCTCGCCTTTTCCCAGGCGGTGGGGGCCGACAAGCATGGCCATGAGGTCGTGGAGGTCCAGGCCGGCTGGCGCGATCGGCAGGATCTGCTCGGCTACTTCAACGCGTTCCACCGGCACTACTACGCGACGAACTTCCTCCAGGCGCTCTACCGCGCGGGGACACCGACCTTCGCGGATCGCCCCTTCTTGATCATCCTGGATGAAATCAACCTGTCGCGCGTGGAGCAGTACTTCGCGGACTTCCTCTCAGCGCTTGAGCAGCCCGAGGACAAGCGCCGGCTCACACTGCTCAATGATCCGGCCACCGAGCCGCCCCGCTTGATGGTGGAGGGACGGCACCTCCCCATCCCGCCGAACGTCTGGTTCGTGGGCACCGCGAATCATGACGAGACAACGACCGAGTTCGCCGACAAGACATACGACCGCGCCCACATCATGGAGATGCCGCGCCGGGATCCCAAGCGGGACTCGTTCACCGTCAAGGAGCGACCGCCGCGCGAGCCGCTGTCTTATCAGGGGCTGGTGCAGGCATTCGACGCGGCCCGTCGGGACAAAGCAGCGGAAGTGGAGAAGGTCCGCACGTGGCTCCAGGCCCGGGACGGCGTCGCGGGCTTCCTGGACAAGCGATTCCGGCTTGGCTGGGGCAACCGGCTTGAACGTGACGCGGAGCGCTTCGTCCCCGTCGTGATGGCCGCGGGTGGAACCATGGGCGAGGCGATGGACCACCTGCTGTACACCAAGGTGCTGCGCAAGCTCCGGGACCGGCACGACGTGCGTCCCAAAGCGCTCCAGGAGCTCCAAGTGGAACTGGAGAAGAGTTGGAAGGGCTTCGATGGCCAACCCGAGCGCTCGTTGAGCCTCATCGATCGGGAACTCCGGGCCAAGCAGGACGAGGAGCTCGGTTGATGCGATTCCGCTCGCGAATCTCCGGGCACGACCTGGCGGCTCCGCCGGCTCCCGTGGTGCCAGACCTTTTCGATGTCCAGGAGCGACCCGATGCCCAGGTGACGCGGCTGGTACCGGGAGGCGTGGAGGGACTGGAGGAACTGCCATTCCTCGGTCATTGGCCCGAAGCCATCGATCTCCATGCGCTCGAACGGCTCACCGCACCGCTGCTGGACGGCGCACCGTGGATGACGTGGGTGGAGACCCTGCCGCTTGTCCCCCAGCTCGATGAGAAGGCCCAACTCCACCCGTTGGAGAAGGAGGCCATCCAGCAGTTGGCGCACCTGCAGCACGTCTGTCACCGGCCACGACTCCACCTCCGCGTCGAGGAGGAGCGGCTGCCGGTGAGCCGGGCGCGCCGTACCCCGGCCCGTGCGGCCGCCGCCCTGGTCTCGCACCCCGAGGACTGGGAGCACCGGACTCTCCGGGGAATCCGTCCCTCGCGAATCCTCGCTACCCAGGTCGAGGACGAGTGGAACCTCTACGAGAACCGCGTGGCGGTCCGACTCGTGGACAACCTCCTCGGCTGGGTGGGCAAGCGGCGGGACGAGCTGAGCCGGTTCAAGAGCATGGCCGAGGAGGGCAACGACTTCCGTGAAGAGGCTCGGGGCTCCCGATGGCGGAGCCGCCGTCTCTACGCGCGCTGGGGGAGGTACTTCTCGGACGACGTGATGATGCGCGAGCTGGAGCGGACGCTCCGACTCGTCGAGCGGCTCGAACGCGATCTCCAGGCCCTGCTCGACTCCCCGCTGTACCAGAGGATCCCACGCAATCAGTCCGTGCCCGGCGCCCTCCAGCCGACGAACATCCTCGTGAGCGACCCACATTACCGGAAGGTCGCCGCGCTCTGGCGAGCCTGGGGTCGGCACGGCTCTGAGCCCCACCCCACACGTGAGGAGATCCGCCGTCGGAGACAAGCAGCGAGCCATCACTTCGGAACGTTCGGGCAGCTCGTGGTGGTCAGGGCCCTGCACGAGCTCGGTTACCGGGCCCCACCTGACACCGTCCTCACCCGTTGCACCGTCGTCGAACTCTCGAGCCCATGGGGTGACGCCCGCCTGAGATGCTCCGAGGGCGCCATGACCCTGGAGCTGAGGAACGCCACGCTCCGGCTCGTCCCTCTGCTCGCACCACTGACTCCGGACTGGGCCCGTGCCCTGTGGAGCCAACTCCGAGAACATGCTGGAAATGCCGTGGACACAGTGGTGCTCGCGCTCGGCCGTCCGCAGGATCTGGACGGTGTGGAGGAGGAAACGACCAGGGCCTTCGCGGGGTGGGCCTGGCCTCGCGCGCAGCCCATTTCGCCGTGGAGCCTGGATGCCGTCGAGCGCGTCGCCCGGATGCTCCGGGGTTGGGAGGCCCCGCACAGGCTCACCGGCTACCCGCTGCGGGCCGTCGTACGCCCCGACCCTGGCGTGACACTTCCCCAGTGGATACAGCGCCACGGAGAGACCATCGCCATCATCTCGCCCCCGGAGGCAGCGGAGCAGCAGCGGTTCTCGAAGGAGTGCACGCGCAGGCGTGACGAGTTGGAACGCGAGAAGCAGCAGGCCAACAAGGCACGCCGGGCATTTGACCTGGGAAGACTCCGCGCACTCGATGATCTCGAGGAGCTGCGCCTCCAGGCGGAACGGCTGGAGCCGTGGACTCGATGTCCCGTCTGCGAAACAGGCCGGGGTGTCTTCGAGCCCAGGCCGGCGAGCGGTGAGAGCTGGGACCAGTGGTCCTGGTGGTGCCGCTGCACGCAGTGCTCGTCGGAATGGGGACTCCGCGTTTGTGGCTCAAGCGAGTGTCGCTCAGCGTACCCGGTCCTGGAACCCGCCGGATGCCGACGGCCCCCTGACGAAGATGTGCTGCCTCCCAGATGGGTGGACCGGCACTACGGACGAGATCTCTGGGCCGAGCCCTGCTGGGGCCCTGAATCGACCCACGTATTCCGATGCACCTGGTGCAGTCGCTGTCCGCAAAGCGGGTGCTCCCACTGCCGCGGGTAGCATCTCCCTGAGTCTCGTCGAGGGTATCCGGGGCTGGTACTTTGGAATGCACGAGCCGGGGATCGAACCCGGACGGCCCCTTCGGGCCAGCGGATTTTAAGTCCGCTGCGTCTGCCAGTTTCGCCACTCGTGCGTCCGCTACCTCACCAGCCTACCGGCCCGCGCCCCACATTGCACTCCCGCCGCGCCCGTGCGGCCCTCGGGGTACCCACTTTCGTACCCCTCCGAAGTTCCCGCTCCCATCCCCTCGTCTAATGGGGCGCTACCCTCCGTAGCAGATACCGCCGCAGACGGCCTCGGCCTTTCCTCCGGGCATCAGGAATCGGTCCACCTGCTCACGGCTCTCGGCGTCTCGCCGCACGCCATCGTGCACCGCGTTGTTCTGCGGTGGCAGGTCCGCCACCGTGCCCGGCAAGGGCTCCGGCAGCTTGAAGTCGAACTGCACCAACGCCGAGCCGTCCACCTCCCCCTCCCGCCCCAGGAGCCCCGGCACCGGCTTCGTGGCGGGCAGTTGCTGCACCAGTCCCAGCGCTCGGGCATGCACCTCGGTGGCCACGTTGGGCACCGAGGGATCTCCCAGCCCGTACTGCATCAGCACCCGGCGCGACGCGGGCCCTCCCGCGTACGTGTCCGCCAACACGTGCGGTGCGTAGGTGATGGGATCGATCCGATCGAACCCCGTCTGCGTCAGCGCCGCGAACTTCTGCTGGTCCAGCGCGTCCGGCAGCACCTGCCCGATGGTGGAGAGGAACGGGCTGAACGGCCTCGCCCGGAACATCATCAGCGAGAAGTCCACCCCTCCCACGCTCAGCACGCCCCGCTCCACGTGCGGCGAGAGCGCCAGGTACGTCCCCCCGAGGATGTGGCCCTGGCTGATGCCGTAGAAGTACGTCCGCTCCGGGTCGTACACGCGCACGCCGTTGTCCTTCAGCGCCTCCAGTTCCCCCAGCGTGGTGCGCGCCGCGTAGGTCACGGCGATCTGGTTGGCCATCGCCTGGTGCACGCGATCCGTGAAGCCCAGCGTCCGGCCCGGGTCGTTCGCGATGGTATTCAGCACCACCGGCGCGTCCGCCGACGACATGCCCCACCAGTCCACCGTGAGCACCACCAGCTTCGCCCCGTCGATGAAGGGCCTCACGAAGAAGGTGGAGTCAGCCTCGGCCCGGCTCCCGAAGAAGCCGTGCCCGTACTGGAGCAGCCGCACCGGCGCCACCCCCTGCCCCCACACACTCCGCGGAATCTGCAGCGTGAAGGGCACCTCCGCCTCCCCATTGCGCCTCACCCGGCCCCGCTCGTCCCTCGCCAGCAGCGCTCCCGGTTGCGCACCCTCCAGGAAGAGCGGCACGCGCAGCGTCCCCGTGATGCGCCGCGCGATGTTCCCGTCCACCTCGTCCTTCACCTCCGTCACCGTGACGGCCGGTGGCGTGCTCTCCAGCGCCTCCATCGTCAGCCGTCGCACGTCCAGCATGTCCCGGGTCACGTTCTCCTCCGACCCCGTGGTGAAGTCCCACGCCAGCTGGAGCTCCCCCCTCGGAATCCCCGCGGCCTCGAGCACCGGGAAGATCCGCTCCTCGTAGTGCCGCGCGAGGGGCTCCAGGAGCGGCTCGCCCTCCGTCCTGCCGTCGCGGATGCGCCGGAAGCCCTCGGGGACAGGCACCGGGCTCCCGTTCTTCGCCTTCAGCCCTCGCAGGGCCACGATGTAGCGCGTCTGGTCGCGCAGCCGCACCAGGGGACGCACGAGGAGCGCCCGGCGCTCGTCACTCGGAGCACGCGGGTCCAGTTCGGCGAAGTGGAGCACGCCCTCGCCCCGCTCGGCGTCCAGCAGCACCGTGGCCCCGCTGGCCTCCGCCGTGGGACTCTGGAGCGACGGGAGGTTGGAGACGTCCACGCCCCCAGGGAAGAGGGCGAGGATCTGCGTCCCGTGCGACCAGCCGTCCGCCGGGTGCAGGTCCGTGAAGTCGAACCCCGTCCCCTCCTTCGTCTTCAGCTTCGCGGCCTCCGAGAGCCGCACGCGATGGCCCGAGGGCAGCGTCCCGTCCTCCGCGAGGAAGTAGTCCGAGGGGAACGGCAGGAGGCAGTCGTGCTCCGACGCCAGCGGATTGCAACCCTCGGGCACCTCCAGCGGCCGCTCGGGCTCCGGGCAGGCGGCCAGCAGCGCCACCGCCCACAGCAAGGCCGTCGTCCCGTGTCTCCGCATCCGCTCCCTCATGCTCGCGCTCCTGGCCGGCCCCGGCATGAGGCCAGGACGCGGGTTCAAGCATACGCGGCGGAAGCGGGAAAGCCCGGGTAGTCAGACGTCCGTGCTTGTGTCGCGCGAAAGTGACATATCCTGAAGGCTCCCCCCTGGCGCGGCAGCCTCCCGGCTCCATTCCCACACCCTCGACCATGCCCCAGCCACGTTCCCTCATCGAACTCCTCGAAGAGCGAAGTGCCACCCGTTCGGAGCAGCGCCTCTACACCTTCCTGGAGGAAGGGGACGCGGAGGGGGTTCCGCTGACGCGAGGGGAGCTGTCCACGCGCGCTCGGCGCATCGGCGCCGTCCTCCAGGAGCTGGCGCCCGCGGGCGAGCGCGCCGTGCTCCTCTATCCCCCGGGCGCCGAGTACCTCACCGGCTTCTTCGGGTGTCTCTTCTCCGGCCTGGTGGCGGTCCCGGCCTACCCGCCGGATCCCTCGCGCCTGGAGCGCACCCTGCCCCGGCTGAGGGCCATCATCCAGGACTCGCGCGCCACGGTGGTGCTCACCACCTCCTTCGTCCTCTCCATGGCGGAGCTCCTCTTCGAGGCCGCCCCGGACCTCAGGGCCCTGCGCTGGGTGGCCACCGATGAGCTCGCCCCGGGGGCGGAGGCGGGCTGGAAGCGGCCGGACGTGACGAGCGACTCGCTCGCCTTCCTCCAGTACACCTCGGGCTCCACCGGCACCCCCAAGGGCGTGATGCTCAGTCACGCCCACCTGCTGCACAACCTGGAGCTGATCCGCGGCGCCTTCCAGACGCGCGAGGACAGCACCGGCGTCATCTGGCTGCCGCCCTACCACGACATGGGGCTCATCGGCGGCATCCTCGTGCCGCTGTCCCAGGGCTTCCACACCGCGTTGATGTCGCCGCTGTCCTTCCTCAAGCGCCCTCGCGCCTGGCTGGAGGCCCTCACCCGCTTCGGCGGCACCATCAGCGGCGGGCCCAACTTCGCCTTCGAGCTGTGCGTCCGCCGCATCGCTCCCGAGGAGCGCGAGGGGCTCGACCTGAGCCGCTGGGAGGTCGCGTTCTGCGGCGCCGAGCCCATCCGCGCCAGCACGCTGGACCGGTTCACCGAGGCCTTCGCCCCCCACGGGTTCCGCCGCGAGGCGTTCTACTCCTGCTACGGCCTGGCCGAGGCCACCCTCATCGTCTCGGGCGGCGCGAAGTCCGAGCCGCCCCGCGTGCGTGAGGTGGAGGCCCTCGCGCTCGAGCGGGGTCTCGCGGTGGAGCCTCGCACGCGGAGCGAGGTCCGCACGCTGGTGGGCTGCGGCGCAGCGCTGGGAGCGCAACGCGTCGCCGTGGTGGATCCCGAGTCCCTCCGGCAGCTCCCGCCCGGTGAGGTCGGGGAGATCTGGGTGAGTGGTCCCAGCGTGGCCCGGGGCTACTGGCAGCAGCCGGAGGAGTCGGTGGCCACGTTCCGCGCGCACACCGCCAGCGGCGAGGGGCCGTTCCTCCGCACCGGAGACCTGGGCTTCCTCGACGGGGGCGAGCTGTACGTGACCGGGCGGCGCAAGGATCTCCTCATCCTGCGCGGCCGCAACCTCTATCCCCAGGACCTGGAGCTCACGGTGGAGCAGAGCCACCCGGCGCTCCGGCCCGGGTGTGGTGCCGCCTTTGGCGTCGAGCTCGACGGCGAGGAGCGGCTCGTGGTGGTGCAGGAGGTGGACCCGCGCAAGCTGGACGGCACCGCGGAGGACCTCCTGGGCGCCATCCGGCAGCGGCTCGCCGAGGGGCACGAGGTGCGGCCCCATGCGCTGGTGCTCATCGAGCCGGGCAGTCTGCCAAAAACATCCAGCGGCAAGGTGCAGCGCCGGGCCTGCCGCACCGCCTTCCTCGCGGGCGAGCTCCGCGTGGTCCAGGCCTGGCACGCCTCGGAGTCCACCCCGCCGGCACCGTCCGCGCCCTCCCCCGCTCCTCGCGCCGCCTCCAGTGAGCTGGAGGCCCTGGTGCTGGCACGGATCGCCGAGCGGCTGGGTGCTCCCGCGGAGTCGTTGGATCCGGACATGCCGCTCACCCGGCTGGGTCTGGACTCGCTCGCCGCGGTGGAGCTGGCGCACGGGCTGGAGAAGGCCCTGGGTGTGCCGCTTCCCATGGAGACGCTGTTGAGCGGCGTGAGCGCCTCGGCGCTGGCCCGCGAGCTCTCCGCCCGGAAGGCGGCGGCCGGTGCGCGTCCGGCGATTCCGCGCGCTCCCCGCACCGCGTCCCCCCCGCTCTCCTTCGCGCAGCAGCGGTTGTGGTTCCTCGACCGGCTCGAGCCGGGCAGTGCCTTCTACAACCTCCCCGTGGTCTCCCGGTTGAGCGGAGCCCTGGATGTGCCCGCGCTGGAGCGGAGCCTCCAGGCACTGGTACAGCGGCACGAGTCCCTCCGCACGGTGTTCCTCGAGAAGGACGGCGAGCCGTACCAGCACATCCTGGACGAGCAGGCACTGCCGCTCGCCTTCGTGGACCTGAGCGGGCTGCCAGAGGGCACGCGCGAGCAGGAGGCACAGCGCCTCTCGCGCGAGGAGGCACAACGCCCCTTCGAGCTGTCCCGAGGGCCCCTGCTCCGGGCCACCCTGCTGCGCCTCGGTGCCGAGCGGCACGTGCTGCTGCTCACGCTGCACCACATCATCGCGGATGGCTGGTCCATGCGCGTCCTGGTGCGCGAGCTGGAGGAGCTCCACCGGGCCTTCTCCGCCGGGCACACGCCCGCGCTCGACGCACTGCCCATCCAGTTCGCGGATTACGCGCTCTGGCAGCGGGAATGGCTGCGGGGCGAGCGGCTCGAGGACCTCATGGGCTGGTGGAAGGCGCACCTCGCCGGGGCTCCCGCCGTCCTGGAGCTGCCCGGTGACCGTGCCCGGCCCCGGGCCCAGTCCTACCAGGGCGCGCAGGTGGTCCGGCGGCTCGCTCCGGCGGCCTGGGAGCGCGTGAAGGCACTCGCACGCCGCGAGGGCACCACCCCCTTCGTCACCCTGCTCGCCGGCTTCCAGCTCCTGCTGCACCGCTACACCGGCCAGGAGGACCTCGTCGTCGGCGTGGACACCGCCCAGCGCGCCCGCCCCGAGACCGCCGGGCTCATCGGCCTGTTCGTCAACCAGCTCCCCGTGCGCGGCAACCTCGCCGGCTCGCCCACCTTCCGCGAGCTGCTCGCCCGGCTCCACCAGGAGACCCTGGACGTCTGGGCCCACCAGGACCTGCCCTTCGACGAGCTGGTGCGTGGCCTCAACCCGGAGCGCAGCCTCGCCCATGCGCCCGTCTTCCAGGTGAAGCTGGTGCTCCAGGATGCCGCGCCCACGTCCCTGGGCCGATCGGGCCTGTCCCTGGAGAGCACCCTGGGCGACACCGGCGCCACCAAGCTCGACCTCACCCTCTCCGCCACCGACACCGCCCACGGCCTCGAGCTGCTCTGCGAGTACGCCACCGACCTCTTCGACGTGAGCACCGTCTCCCGCATGCTGGGACACCTGTGCCTGCTACTCGAGAGCGCCGCCGCGGCCCCCGAGCGCCGCGTCTCCGAGCTGCCCCTGCTCTCCCAGGAGGAGCGGCACCTCGCGCTCGTGGAATGGAGCCGCACCGCACCCGCCACCCGGGAGGAGTGTGCGCACCGCCTCTTCGAGGAGCAGGCGCGGCTCACCCCCGACGCCACCGCCGTCTCCCTGGGAGAGTCGTCCCTCACCTACCGGGAGCTGGAGGCGCGTGCGAACCAGCTCGCCTGGCACCTGCGCTCCCTCGGCGTCGGGCCCGACGTGCTCGTGGGCATCCACCTGGAGCGCACGCCGGAGCTCGTGGTGGCGATGCTCGGCGTGCTCAAGGCCGGTGGCGCCTTCCTGCCGCTCGACACCCGCTACCCGTCCGCCCGTCTGGAGCTGATGCTCCGCGAGGCCCGCGTGCCCGTGCTCGTCAGCCGGGAGGCGCTCGCGGATTCCCTGGGCTCCCAGGGCGAGCTGCTGGTGCTCCTGGACACCGAGCGCGCCTCGCTGGCGCTCCAGCCGGAGACGGCGCTCTCGCCCGCGCCGGCCGTCACGCCCTCGAACCTCGCCTACGTCATCTTCACCTCCGGCTCCACCGGTACGCCCAAGGGCACCCTGCTGGAGCACCGCGGCCTGTGCAACACCGCCCGCGCCACCTACGAGGCCCTCGGCCTGCGCCCGGGCAGCCGATTCCTCCAGATGGCGGCCATCGGCTTCGATGCCTCCGTCAGTGAGATCTTCTCCACGCTGCTCCGCGGCGCGGAGCTGGTGCTCGCCCCGCCCGAGTCGCTGCTGCCCGGCCCTCCGCTGCAGCAGGTGCTCGCGGAGAAGGCCATCACCGTCATCACCGCCACGCCCACCTCGCTCGCTCCGCTGGAGCCCGAGACCCTGCCCGCCCTGGCCGTGGTGGCCTCCGTTGGCGAGGCGTGCACGCCGGAGCTGGCCCGGCGCTGGAAGAACGGCCGCCGCTTCCTCAACTTCTACGGCCCCACCGAAGCGACCGTCTGCGCGACCATGGAGCTGGACGTGGATCCCCGCCAGCCGTCCATCGGCCGCGCCATTCCGGGCGCCCAGACGTACGTGCTGGACTCTCGGATGGAGCCCGTCCCCGTGGGCATCCCCGGCGAGCTGTACGTGGGCGGCGTGGGCGTGGCTCGTGGCTACCTGAACCGTCCCGCGCTCACCGCCGAGCGCTTCGTGCCCAACCCCTTCGCCACCCTCGCGGGCGAGCGGCTGTACCGCACGGGGGACCTGGTGCGCCTGCTGCCGGATGGACGCCTGGAGTTCCTCGGGCGGCGCGATGCGCAGGTGAAGGTGCGTGGCGTGCGGGTGGAGCTCGGCGAGGTGGAGGCCGCGCTGGGCCTGTACCCCGGCGTGCGCCAGGTGGTCGTCGTCCCACGCGAGGGCGCCGGTGAGTCGAGGCTGGTGGCGTACGTCGTGGCCGGTGAGGAGCTGGAGGCGGCGGCCCTGCGGCGCTTCCTCAAGGAGCAGCTCCCCGAGGTGATGGTGCCCTCCTCCTTCGTGCGGCTGGAGGCGCTCCCCATCACCCCGGGCGGCAAGGTGGATCGCCAGGCGCTGCCCTCGCCCGAGGCGGTGAGCCCAGCGCCGGACGCGCCCTTCGCCGAGCCTCGCTCCGAGCTGGAGCGGCGCATCGCCGCGGTCTGGGCCCGCGTGCTCGAGGTGCCTCGGGTGGGGCTGCACGACCACTTCTTCGAGGACCTGGGCGGCAGCTCGCTGCTGGTGGTGAAGGCGAGCACGCAGTTGCGCGACGAGCTGGGCCAGACCCTCCCGGTCACCCACCTCTTCGAGCACCCCACCGTGAGCAAGCTGGCCGCTCGGCTGGAGCGGGAGCTCCCGGCCCGCGCCCCCGAGCCCGCGCCGCGCCCCGCCTCTTCCGGGGATGACGGCTCCCACGACATCGCGCTCATCGGCATGGCCGGACGCTTCCCCGGTGCGAACGATGTCCACGCCTTCTGGGAGAACCTGCGCCAGGGCGTGGAGTCCATCTCGCGCT
The DNA here is from genome assembly GCF_057119385.1 of Archangium sp. Taxonomy (NCBI): domain Bacteria; kingdom Pseudomonadati; phylum Myxococcota; class Myxococcia; order Myxococcales; family Archangiaceae; genus Archangium; species Archangium sp. The sequence goes on from NZ_DBNGVP010000183.1 coordinate 61,499, forward strand.
TCGCTCCCGAGGAGCTGGAGCCCTCGCCGCTGTTCCCCGACTCGCTGCGCGATCATCCGGACTTCGTCCCCGCGGGCGGAGTGCTCGAGGGCGCGGACGGGTTCGATGCCCGCTTCTTCGAGCTGTCTCCGCGAGAGGCGCAGTGGATGGATCCGCAGCAGCGGCTCTTCCTCCAGTGCGCGTGGCATGCGCTGGAAGACGCCGGCTACGACCCGGAGCGCTTCCAGGGGCCCATCTCGCTCCATGCCGGAGCGGGAACCTCGAGCGTGCACCTGCTCTCCCTGCTCGGCCAGACGCGCAAGGACCCGGCCTCGTTGTTCGAGGCGCTCGGCACCACCAGTGGCGAGAACGTGGCCACCAAGACGGCCTACAAGCTCGGGCTCTCGGGGGAGTGCCTCAACGTCTATACCGCCTGCTCCACCGGCCTGGTCGCCGTCCACCTGGCCTGCCAGAGCCTGCGCACCCGCCAGTCGGACCTGGCGCTCGCTGGCGCGGTGAAGGTCTCGCTGCCGCAGCGCACCGGCTACCTCTTCCAGGAGGGGATGATCCTCTCTCCCGATGGCCACTGCCGCGCGTTCGACGCGAGCGCCCGTGGCACCGTGCTCGGCAACGGCCTGGGTGTGGTGGTGCTCAAGCGGCTCTCGGACGCCCTCCGTGATGGGGACCACGTCTACGCCGTCATCAAGGGCTCGGCCCTCAACAACGACGCGTCCGCCAAGGTCAGCTACACCGCGCCCAGCGTCCAGGGACAGAGCGAGGTCATCGCCCGCACCCTGGCCTCGGCGGGCGTGGATGCCTCCAGCATCGGCTACCTGGAGGCCCACGGCACCGGCACCTCGCTGGGAGATCCGATCGAGATCGCCGCGCTCACCCGCGCCTTCCGCGCCCAGACGGACCGCACGGGCTACTGCGCCATCGGCTCGGTGAAGACCAACATCGGGCACCTGGACACCGCCGCGGGCATCGCCGGCCTCATCAAGGCCGCCCTCGCGCTGCACCATGGCGAGCTGCCCCCGAGCCTCCACTTCGAGCGGCCCAACCCGGAGATCGACTTCGAGCACAGCCCCTTCTTCGTGAACACCGCCCCGCGCACCTGGGAGCGCGGAGAGGGCCCGAGGAGGGCCGGTGTCAGCTCGTTCGGCATCGGCGGCACCAACGCCCACGTGGTGCTGGAGGAAGCCCCCCGCCACGGCGGCGGCGGACAGGGCAGCCACCGCACCCGGCAGCTCATCACGCTGTCCGCCCGGAGCGCCTCCGCGCTGGAGGCCATGACGCACGCGCTGGCCGGCTTCGTCGCGACCCACCCGGAGGTGGAGCTGGCGGACCTGGCCTTCACGCGCAACGTGGGCCGCAAGGCCTTCGAGTTCCGCCGTGCGCTGGTCGCGGAGGACGCCGCGGGCCTGCTGCGTGCGCTGCGCCATCCGGGCACTCCGTCCGAGGTGCGTGACCTGGAGGCCGCTCGCTCCCGCCGGGTGGCCTTCCTCTTCCCTGGCCAGGGCGCGCAGTCCGTCCGGATGGCCCAGGAGCTGTACGCGACCGAGCCTCTCTTCCGGCGTGAGCTGGACGCCTGCCTGGCGCTGCTGCCCAGAGCGGGCCTGTCCGAGGACCTGCGCCCGGTGCTCATCCCCGAGCCCGGCACCGAGGCCCGGGCGGAGGCGCGTCTCGCCGAGCCCCGCTTCGCGCTGCCCGCGATCCTGTCGGTGGAGTACGCGCTCGCGCGGCTGTGGATGGGCTTCGGCTTCAAGCCCTCCGCGCTGCTCGGCCACAGCTTCGGTGAGTACACGGCGGCGTGTCTGTCCGGGGTGCTCTCCCTGGAGGACGCGCTCCGGCTGGCCGTCGTTCGCGGCGAGCTCATGTCCCGGCTCCCGCCCGGCGGCATGCTCGGGGTGGGGCTCTCCGCCTCGGAGGTGGCGCCGCTGCTCTCCAGTGAGCTGGAGCTCGCCGCCCTCAACGGCCCGGATCGCTGCACCGTGTCCGGCCCCACCGAGGCACTGGAGTCCCTGGAGCGCCAGCTGTCCGCGCGCCGCGTGGGCGTGATGCGGCTCGCCGCGGCGCACGCGTTCCACTCGCGCGCGGTGGAGCCCGTCATGGCCGAGCTGGAGCGGGCCGTGGCCGGACTCACGTTGAACGCGCCCGCCATTCCCTTCGTGTCCAGCCTCACCGGCACGTGGATCCGCCCCGAGGAGGCCACCTCCCCGCGCTACTGGGCCCGGCAGATGCGCGAGCCCGTGCGCTTCGCCTCCGGACTGGACGCACTGGTGGACGCCGGCTGCGGCTGGTTCATCGAGGCCGGCCCGGATCAGGCCCTCACCGCGCTCGTCAAACCGCGCCTGCGGAACGTGCGTGAGGCGCTGGTGGTGCCCTCGCTCCGCCGGAGTGGCACCTCCACGTCCGATGCCCAGACCCTGCTCGAGTCCCTCGGAGCGCTCTGGCGCGCGGGCGCGGCCGTGGACTGGAAGGGCTTCCACGCCCACGAGCACCGCCGCCGCATCCCGCTGCCCGGTTATCCCTTCGAGGAGAAGCGGATCACCCTGGAGGAGCGGCCCGTCCTTCCCCTGCCGCTCCCGGCCGCCGCGCCCGTTCCCGCGCCCGCTGCCGTGGCCACCGTGCCGGCGCCCGTGACTCCCGTGACGCCCGAAGCGCGTGCGCCCCAGGGTGACATCCAGCAGCGCCTGACGGAGCTGTGGCGCGAGCGGCTGGGCGTGGAGGACATCGGTCCGGACGACAGCTTCCTCGACCTCGGTGGCAACTCGCTGATGGCGGCGCAGCTCCTCACGCGGCTGCGCGAGACGTTCCGGGTGCAGATCCCCCTGAGCGATCTCTTCGAGGCGCCCACCATCGCGGGCCTGGCCGCGCGCATCGAGGCCCGGCTCCAGGTGGAGCTGCCGTCCGGCGAGGCCCCCGCGGCGGCGATGCTCCCCGTCCCGCGTACCGGGGAGAGCCCCCTGTCCTACGTGCAGGAGCGCGTCTGGGAGATGGAGCTGCGCGAGCCGGGTAGCTCCATCTTCAACGAGCCGCTCGCGATCCGGATCTCCGGCGCGCTGCGGCCCGACCTCCTGGAGCGCGGCCTCAACGAGGTCATCCGCCGGCACGAGTCGCTGCGCACCGTCTTCACCCAGGTGGACGGCCGGGCCGTGCCTCGCATCCTCTCCGAGGTGCGCATCTCCCTGCCCGTGGTGGATCTGCGCGGCTTCGCCGGGGACCGCGAGGCCGAGGCGATGCGGCTGGCCCGTCTCGCGCCCGCCGAGCCCTTCCCGCTCGACCGGGGTCCGCTGGTCCGCGTGCAGCTGCTCCGGATGGCCGAGGCCGAGTCCATCCTGCTCGTCACCATCCACCACATCGTGGCGGACACGCTGTCCCTGGTGAACTTCATCCGGGAGGCGGTGGCCTTCTACACCGGCTTCGTCCACGGGCGGCCCGTGCCCCTGCCCGAGCTGCCCATCCAGTACATCGACTTCACCGTCTGGCAGCGCCGCGCCCTCTCCGACGGCACGCTCTCGGCGCAACAGGCGTACTGGCGCAAGCAGCTCGCGCGGCGACCGGGTCCCCTGCCCCTCCCGCTGGATCGTCCCCGCGCCGAGGGTGCGCGCCGCCGCGGTGCCCGGCACTCGTTCGCATTCCCCCAGGCGCTCGGCACCGCGCTCCAGGCCTTCAGCCAGCGCGAGGGCCTCACGCCGTACATGACGCTGCTCGCCGGCTTCAAGGCGCTCCTGGCCCGCTGCTCGGGTCAGGAGGACATCCTCGTGGGCACCTCCATCGGCAACCGGACCCGCCCCGAGCTGGAGCCGCAGATCGGCTACGTGGCGCACGCCCTGGCCCTGAGCACCTCCCTGGAGGGAGACCCGAGCTTCCGCTCGCTGGCGCTCCGCGTCCGCGACACCACGCTCACCGCCTTCGCCCACCCGGACGTGCCCTACGAGCAGCTCCTGGGCGAGCTCGAGCCCGGTGAGGAGACTCGGCTGTCGCGCCTGTTCGACGCCATCTTCCTGCTGCACACGCAGGACGTGTCCGCGCCCATCCTGGAGTTCCCGGGTCTGCGGTTGAGCTACTTCGACGTCACCGGACTGCCCGCGCAGTACGGCACGTCACTCGCGGACCTCACGCTGCTGATGCGCGAGGACGCGAGCGGCTTCTCCGGCACGCTGGAGTACGCCGTCGATCTGTTCGACGCCGCCACCATCGTCCGGCTGCTCGCGCAGTTGGAGGCGTTGCTCACGGATGCGGTGGCCTCGCCCAACAAGCCCCTGTCCCAGCTGTCCCTGGAGGCAGCGCCGGAGCGGACGGGAGCCCCGCTGGCCGGAGCCTCCGAGACCCTCTCTCTCCCCGCCCTGCTGTCCACCCAGGCCGAGCGCACGCCGGATGCGGTGGCGCTCCGCCGTGGAGAGCAGCGCCTGACGTGGCGGGCCCTGCGTGCCCATGCGTACGCGCTCGCGTCCGGACTGCGTGCCCGCGGCGTGGGCCCGGGTGTCCCCGTGGCCGTGTACCTGGAGCCTTCTCCCGAGCGCGCGGTGGCCCTGTGGGGCGTGCTGGCCTCCGGTGGTGCCCATGCGCTCGTCTCGCGGGAGCACGCCGAAGAGCTGTCCTCGCTCGGGCTGGACGGCACCCCGCCCCTGCTCATCACCAGCGCTTCGCTGCCGCTGCCTCCGGGCGTGGACGAGGGCCGGGTCATCCGTCTCTCGCTCTCCGGTGAGCCGCCGGCCGGATCCACCCCGCCGTCCGTGGCCGCTGACAGCCTGGCCTGCCTCGTGCGGGAGACGGAGGACGGTGGACGTCCGCGCCTGATGTGGAGCCACCGCAACCTGCTCCACCGCTTCGCCGCGCTGGATGCACGCGTGGACACGCGCCCGGGTGAGACGTGGCTGAGCGCCTCGGACGCCTCCGTGGATCCGGCGGGCGTGGAGCTGCTCTGGGCACTCGCTCGCGGGCTCCAGGTGGTGTTCCCGGTGCAGCCCACGGCGCGGCTCGTGGCGCTCCGCCCGGAGCGGACCACGGCCCGGCCGCTGGACTTCAGCCTCTTCTACTTCGCCAACGACGCGGAGGCCTCGGGCCGGAAGAAGTACCAGCTGCTCATCGACGGAGCGAAGTTCGCCGACACGCACGGCTTCAGCGCGGTGTGGACGCCCGAGCGGCACTTCCATGCCTTCGGCGGCCCCTACCCCAGCCCCACCGCCACGAGCGCGGCGCTGGCCATGGTCACCGAGCGCGTCTCCCTGCGCGCGGGCAGCGTGGTGCTCCCGCTGCATGATCCCATCCGCGTGGCCGAGGAGTGGTCCGTCATCGACAACCTCTCCGATGGCCGTGCGGGCGTGTCCTTCGCGACGGGCTGGAACGCGAACGACTTCGTCTTCGCGCCCCAGAACTTCCATCAGCGCCCCGAGGCCATCCGGCGCGGGGTGGAGGAGGTGCGCACCCTGTGGCGCGGCGGCTCCGTGCGCCGCGAGAACGGCGCCGGGAACGAGGTGGAGATCTCCATCCGACCCCGGCCGGTGCAGGAGGAGCTGCCCATCTGGATCACCGCCGCCTTCAACCCGGAGACCTTCCGGCTGGCGGGCGAGCTGGGCACGGGCCTGCTCACCAACGTGCTGGGGCTGGGACAGGACTTCGAGGAGCTGGCGAAGAAGATCGCCCTCTACCGCGAGGCGCGGCGCAAGGCGGGGCACGGCCGGGGCCACGTGGTGCTGATGCTCCACACCTTCGTGGCGGGCAGCCAGGAGGACGTGAAGCGCCAGGCGCGCGAGCCGCTCACCCGCTACTTCCGCAGCTCGGTGGAGCTGTTCAACGGGCTGGTGGCGAATCAGGGCCTGGGCTTCGACGTGCGCGACCTCACGCCCCAGGACATGGAGGTCCTGCTGCAGCAGGGCGTCTCCCGGTACCTGGAGGCGGGCGGCATGTTCGGAACGCCCGAGACGCTCGCGGCCCGCGTGGAGCAGCTGCGCCAGGCGGACGTGGACGAGGTGGCGTGCCTCATCGACTTCGGCCTGGGCCATGAGGCCGCCATGGAGGGCCTGCGGCACCTGGACGTGCTGCGCCGCCGGAGCCAGGAGGGACAGGCCCCCGCGCCCACCGCTCCGGTGCTCGTGGAGGCGGATGGCCTCCAGGTGTTGACGGAGACGCTGCGCGCCAGCCCTCCGGCCCACCTGCGCTGCACCGCCGCGCTCGCGCGGTCGCTCGCGAGGATGCCGGATGCGGCCCAGGTGCTCGGCCCGGTGCGCACGCTGGTGCTCGATGAAGCCGATGGGCTCCCGGCGGACGTGGCCGATTCGCTGAAGCGGGTGGCCTCCGCGCGCGTGGTGGCCCCCGTGTCCCTGTTGCCCGATACGAGGGACACAGCGCCCCGGACCTCGCGGTTCGTGCTGGACGCCACGGGACGCCGCGCCCCGGTGGGCGTGGTGGGCGAGCTGTTCCTCGGGGGAGACGCGGCGCCCCTGGGCTTCTGGAAGTCGCCCGAGCTGACCCGGACCCGGCTCCGTGCCTCGCCCGATGGCACGGAGGCCCGCCTGTATGGCACCGGCACGCCCGCCCGCTACCGCGCGGACGGCGAGGTGGAGGTTCTCACGCCCACGGCCCGGCGCCGTCCGGCCCCGGTGGAGCCCACCCAGAACACCTCCGTCCCGGTCCGCCCCCAGGAGCCCACGGTCCGGGAAGGCGCCATCACCCGCGTACCCCGGAGCGAGCTGCTGCCCCTGTCGTACGCGCAGCAGCGGCTGTGGTTTCTGGACCAGTACCAGCCGGGCAGCGCGCTCTACAACATGCCGGCCGCGATGCGGCTGAAGGGCACGCTCGACGTGGCGGCCCTGGGGCGGGCCTTCGCCGATGTGATGCGCCGCCATGAGGCCCTGCACACGACCTTCCGGGCCCATGAAGGCGAGCCGGTGCAGGTCATCTCGCCCGACATGCCCTGGGCGCTGGAGGTGGAGGCCCTGGGGCATCTGCCGGAGCCGGAGCGGGAAGCGGAGGCGATTCGCCTGGCGCGCGAGGAGGCCGCCCGGCCCTTCGACCTGGGCCACGGACCGCTGCTGCGCGCGAGGCTGCTGCGGCTGACGGCGGAGGAGCACCTGCTGCTGGTGACGATGCACCACATCGTCTCGGACTCCTGGTCCGTCGGCGTGCTGATCCGCGAGGTCGTCACGCTCTACGCGGCGTTCGCTTCGGGAAGGCCCTCGCCGCTGCCCGAGCTGCCCATCCAGTACGCGGACTACGCGGTGTGGCAGCGCGAGTGGATGCGGGGACAGGTCCTCACGCGGCAGTTGGAGTACTGGAGGAAGCAGCTCGAGGGAGTCCCTCCCGCGCTGGAGCTGTCCACGGACTGGCCGCGCACCGCGAACACGAGCAATCCCGGCGCCTCGCTGCGGGTGGAGCTGCCGCTGGAGCTGACACAGGGCCTGAGGGCGCTGTGCCGCCGTGAGAAGGGCACGCTGTTCATGGGCCTGCTGGCGGGCCTGCAGGTGCTGCTGGCGCGCTACACGGCCCAGGAGGACATCTGCGTGGGCGCGCCCATCGCCGGGCGCAACCAGCCCCAGACGGAGGCGCTCATCGGCTTCTTCGTCAACACGCTGGTGCTGCGGGGCCAGCTGCACGGGGACCCGACCTTCCTCGAGCTGTTGAGGCAGGCGAGGGAGGTGACGCTCGGGGCGTACGCGAACCAGGACGTGCCCTTCGAGAAGCTCGTGGAGGTGTTGCAGCCTCCGCGGCTGCCGGAGCACACGCCCTTCTTCCAGGTGGCGCTGGTGCTGCTCAACACGCCCTCGGCGGAGCTGACGGGGCCCGGGCTCACCTTCCGGCCGCTGGAGGTGGACTCGGGCACCGCCAAGTTCGACTTCACGCTGGTCATCACCGAGACGCCGCGGGGCCTGAGCACCACGCTGGAGTACCGGAGCGACCTGTTCGAGGCCTCCACGGCGGCGCGGATGATGGAGCACCTGCGCCTGCTGCTGGAGGACGCGGTGGCCCACCCCGAGCGGCGCATCTCCCAGCTCTCGCTCCTGTCCGAGGCGGAGCGGCGCCAGCTGATGGTGGAGTGGAACACCACCACGCCGGAGCCCGTCCGCCCCTTCTGCATGCAGGAGCTGTTCGAGGCCCAGGTCCCGCGCACCCCGGACGCGGTGGCGGTCATCTTCGAGGACAGCCAGCTCACCTACGCCCAGTTGGAGCAGCGCGCCAACCAGCTCGCCCATGTCCTGCACGAGCGGGGCGTTCGCCCGGGTGTCTGGGTGGCCATCTGCCTGGAACGCTCGCTCGAGATGATCGTGGCGGTGCTCGCCGTCCTCAAGGCGGGCGCCTCCTACGTGCCGATGGATCCCGCCTACCCCGCGGAGCGGCTGACCTTCATGTTCGAGGACACCGGCGCGACCGTGCTCCTCACCCAGGAGCACCTGCGCGCCACGCTGCCCCCCTTCTCGGGCCACGTGCTGGAGCTCGACGCCTCCTGGCGGGCCTTCGCCCAGGTGTCTTCCGAGCCCCTGGACTCCGGCGTCACTCCGGGGCACCCCGCCTACATCATCTACACCTCGGGGAGCACGGGCACGCCCAAGGGCATCGTCATGCCGCACCGGGCGTTGAGCAACATGCTGGTGTGGCAGCTGCGCCAGTCCAACCTCCCAGGCACCACCACCCTCCAGTTCTCCTCGCTCAGCTTCGACGTCTCCATCCAGGAGTTCTTCACCACCTGGGCCACCGGCGGCACGCTCGTCGTCCCCACCGCCGCGGTTCGCCGGGACATGCCCGCGCTGCTCGCGTTGCTGGTGCGCCATGGCGTGCAGCGGCTCTTCGTGCCCTTCGTCGTGCTGCAGGCCCTCGCCGACGCCGTGGCCCACGGTGCGCCCCTCCCCACGAGCCTGCGCGAGCTGGTGACGGCCGGTGAGCAGCTCCAGGTGACGCCCGCCCTCATCTCCCTCTTCGAGCGGCTGCCCGGGTGCGCGCTGGAGAACCAGTACGGCCCCTCGGAAGCCCACGTGGTGACGGCCCACCGGCTGCGCGGCCCTCCCACCTCGTGGCCGCGTCTGCCGCCGGTGGGCTCGCCCCTGCCCAACACGCCGCTCTACGTGCTGGATGCGCACGGCCAGCTCTGTCCCATCGGCGTGCGCGGAGACGTGTTCGTGGGCGGCCCGCAGCTGGCGCTCGGCTACCACGATCGCCCCCACGTCACCGCCGACCGGTTCGTCCCCAACCCGTTCTCCAGCGAGCCCGGAGCGCGCCTCTACCGCACCGGCGATCACGTCCGCTGGAGGGCCGACGGCACCCTGGAGTACCTGGGCCGGCTGGATGGCCAGGTGAAGGTGCGGGGCTTCCGCATCGAGATGGGTGAAGTGGAAGCCGCCCTGCGCGAGGCCCCGGGCGTCCGCGACGCCACGGCCCAGGTGCGCGAGGACGCTCCGGGTGACAAGCGGCTGGTGGGCTACGTGGTGCTCCACGCGGGCATCGCCTGGGAGCCCGAGGCCCTGCGCCAGGCCCTGGCCAACCGGCTGCCCGAGTACATGGTGCCCTCGGCTCTGGTGCGGCTGGACGCCCTGCCGCTCAACCCCAGTGGCAAGCTGAACCGCGCCCAGCTCCCCGCTCCCGACGCGGACAGCCTGCGCGGTGCCGCGCCCTTCGTCGCGCCTCGCACTCCGGTGGAGCAGACGCTCGCGGACACCTTCGCCAGCGTCCTGGGCCTGCCGCGCCTGAGCGTCACCGACAACTTCTTCAGCATGGGTGGCCACTCGCTGCTGGCCACGCAGATCGTCTCCCGTCTGCGCTCGTCCCTGGGCGTGGAGTTGCCGCTGCGCGCGCTGTTCGAGGCCCCCACCGTGGAGGCCCTCGCCCGCCGCGTCGAGGCCCAGACCCAGACTGGCGGGAACGAGGCGCGCGCGGCGGTGGTGGTGCCACGCACGGGGCTGAGCGAAGGGGAGCTGTCCTTCGCGCAGCAGCGGCTGTGGTTCCTGGACCAGTACCAGCCGGGCACCGCGCTCTACAACATGCCGGCCGCCCTGCGGCTGGAGGGCGTGCTCGACGTGGGCGCCCTGGAGCGCGCATTCAGTGAGCTGGTCCGCCGCCACGAGGTGCTCCGCACCACCTTCCAGGTTCGCGAGGGCAAGCCGGTCCAGGTCATCGCCCCCGCCTCGCACCGGACGCTGGACGTGACGGACCTGGGGCACCTGCCACGACCGGAGCGGGAACCCGAGGCCATGCGCCTGGCGCAAGAGGACGCGCGCCAGCCGTTCGACCTCGCGCGGGGCCCCCTGCTGCGCACGAGGCTGATGCGCCTGGCGGAGCGGGAGCACCTGTTGACCCTCGTGCTGCACCACACCATCTCGGATGGCTGGTCCATCGCCGTGCTGATCCGCGACATGGTGGCGCTGTACGAGGCCTCCGTCACCGGAAGGCCCGCGCCCCTGCCCGAGCTGTCCATCCAGTACGTGGATTACGCCCTGTGGCAGCGCGAGTGGCTCCAGGGTGAGGTGCTGGAGCAGCAGCTCGGCTACTGGAGGAAGCAGCTCGAGGGGGCGCCGCCCTCGCTGGAGCTGCCCACCGACAGGCCTCGCACCACGGACACGAGCAATCCCGGCGCCTCGCTGAAGGTGGAGCTGCCGCCGGAGCTGATCCAGAAGCTCGGCGCGCTGTGCCAGCACGAGGGAGCCACGCTGTTCATGGGCCTGCTCGCGGGCCTGCAGACGGTGCTGTCCCGCTACTCGGGACAGGACGACATCTGCGTGGGCGCGCCCATCGCCGGGCGCACGCAGACCCAGACGGAGGAGCTCGTCGGCTTCTTCGTCAACACGCTGGTGATGCGCACCCGCCTCGAGGGGAACCCCACGTTCCGCGAGCTGCTCGGCCGGGTGAAGGACGTGACGCTCGGGGCGTACGCGCACCAGGACGTCCCCTTCGAGAAGCTCGTCGAGGTGTTGCAGCCTCCGCGGCAACCGGAGCACACGCCCTTCTTCCAGGTGGCGCTGGTGCTGCTCAACACGCCCTCGGCGGAGCTGAGCGTGCCCGGGCTCGACCTCCGGCTGCTGGATCTGGACACGCGCACCGCCAAGTTCGACTTCACGCTGACGCTGCGCCAGTCGGAGCAGGGCGTGGAGGGTGCACTGGAGTACCGGAGCGACCTGTTCGAGGCCTCCACGGCGGCGCGGATGATGGAGCACCTGCGCCTGCTGCTGGAGGACGCGGTCGCCCATCCCGAGCGGCGCCTGTCCGAGCTGTCGCTCATGTCCGAGGCCGAGCGGCGTCAGGTCCTGGTGGAGTGGAACACCCCCATGGCGGCACCTTCACGCCCCGCCTGCGTGCACGAGTTGTTCGAGGCCCAGGCCGCGCGCACGCCGGACGCCGTGGCGGTGGTGTTCGAGAGCAGTCAGCTCACCTACGCGCAGTTGGAGCGCCGCGCCAACCAGCTCGCCCATGCCATGCACGCGAGAGGCGTACGCCCTGGAGACAGGGTGGCGCTGTGCGTGGAGCGCTCGCTGGAGATGGTGGTGGCCGTGCTCGCCGTCCTCAAGGCCGGCGCCGCCTATGTGCCGCTCGACCCAGGCTACCCCTCCGAGCGTCTGGCCTTCATGCTCGAGGACGCGGGTGTCTCCCTGGTGCTCACACAGTCCTCGCTGGCCTCCTCGCTCTCCACGGGCGCACAGGCCGGATGGATGTGCGTGGACACGGAAGCCGAGGCGCTCTCCCGCCAACCGGCGCATGCTCCGGCCCACCCGCTGTCGCCCGAGTCCTCCTGCTACGTCATCTACACCTCGGGCAGCACCGGCAAGCCCAAGGGCGTGGCCCTGCCGCACCGCGCGTTGAGCAACCTGCTGGAGTGGCAGCTGCGCCAGTCCGTCCACCCGGCGGCCACCACCCTCCAGTTCGCCTCGCTGAGCTTCGACGTCTCCTTCCAGGAGCTCTTCTCCACCTGGTGTGCCGGCGGCACGCTCGTCGTCCCCACCGCCCCGGTTCGCCAGGACATGCCCGCGCTGCTCGCGTACCTGGTGCGCCATGGCGTGCAGCGGCTCTTCCTGCCCTTCGTCGCGCTGCAAGCCCTCGCCGACGCCGTGGCCCATGGCGCGCCCCTGCCCGCCAGTCTGCGCGAGGTGGTGACGGCCGGTGAGCAACTCCAGGTGACGCCCGCCCTCGTGGCCCTCTTCGAGCGGCTGCCCGGGTGCGTGCTGGAGAACCAGTACGGTCCCTCGGAAACCCACGTGGTGAGCGCCCACCGGTTGCTCGGCCCTCCCGCCTCGTGGCCTCGCCTGCCGCCCATCGGCTCGCCGCTGCCTCACACCCCGCTCTACGTGCTGGATGCACAGGGACAGCCCTGTCCCGTGGGGGTGCGCGGGGAGCTCTTCATCGGCGGCGTGCAACTGGCGCTCGGCTACCACGCCCGTCCCCAGCTCACGGCCGACAAATTCGTCCCCAATCCGTTCTCCAGCGAGCCGGGAGCCCGCCTCTACCGCACGGGAGACCGTGCGCGCTGGAGGGCCGACGGCACCGTGGAGTACCTGGGCCGTCTGGATGGCCAGGTGAAGGTGCGTGGCTTCCGCATCGAGCAGGGCGAGGTGGAAGCCGCCCTGCGTGAGGTGGCTGGCGTCCGTGACGCGGCGGCCCTGGTGCGCGAGGACACTCCGGGTGACAAGCGGCTGGTGGGCTACGTGGTGCTCCACGCGGGCACCGCCTGGGAGCCCGAGGCCCTGCGCCAGACCCTGGCCCGCAAGCTGCCCGAGTACATGGTGCCCTCGGCCCTGGTGCGACTGGAGGCCCTGCCTCTGACGCCCAGTGGCAAGCTGGCCCGCCGCCTGCTGCCCGCCCCCGACGCGGACAGCCTGCGCGGTGCAGCGCCCTTCGTCGCGCCTCGGACCGCGGTGGAGCAGACGCTCGCGGACACCTTCGCCAGTGTCCTGGGCCTGCCGCGCCTGAGCGTCACCGACAACTTCTTCAGCCTCGGCGGCCACTCGCTGCTGGCCACGCAGATCGTCTCCCGTCTGCGCTCGGCGCTCGGCGTGGAGTTGCCGCTGCGCGCGCTGTTCGAGGCTCCCACCGTGGAGGCACTCGCCCGTCGCGTCGAGGCCCAGGCCTCGGCCAATACCCGCCGGGTGTCCGCCCCGATGATCGTCCCGCGCGCGGTCGAGGCGGAGCTGTCGTTCGCCCAGCAGCGGCTGTGGTTCCTGGACCAGTACCAGCCGGGGAGCGCGGTCTACAACATGCCGGCCGCGCTGCGGCTGGAGGGCGAGCTCAACGCCGCCGCGCTGGAGCGTGCCTTCACCGAGCTGATCCGCCGGCACCAGTCGCTCCGCACCACCTTCCGGGTCCGCGAGGACAGGCCCTTCCAGGTCATCGCGCCCGCCGCGGCCTGGGCCCTGGAGGTGACGGACCTGGGGCACCTGCCGCCCGCGGAGCGCGAGGCGGAGGCCCTGCGCCGGGCGCACGAGGACGCGCGCCAGCCGTTCGACCTCGCCCGGGGTCCCCTGCTGCGCACGAAGCTGCTGCGGCTCACGGCTGGGGAGCACCTTCTGCTGGTGACGATGCACCACATCGTCTCGGACGGCTGGTCCCTCGCCGTGCTGATCCGCGAGGTCGTCACCCTCTACGCGGCGTTCTCCGCGGGAAGGTCCTCACCGCTGCCCGAGCTGCCCATCCAGTACGTGGATTACGCGGCGTGGCAGCGCGACTGGCTCCAGGGTGAGGTGCTGGAGCAGCAGCTCGGCTACTGGAAGAAGCAGCTCGAGGGGGCGCCGCCCTCGCTGGAGCTGCCCACCGACAGGCCGCGCACCGCGGACGCGCGCAACCCCGGCGCCTCGCTGAAGGTGGAGCTGCCCCCGAGCTTGATGCACGGCCTGAAGGCGCTGTGCCAGCGCGAGGGCGCCACGCTGTTCATGGGCCTGCTCGCGGGCCTGCAGACGGTGCTGTCCCGCTACTCGGGACAGGACGACATCTGCGTGGGCGCGCCCATCGCCGGACGCACCCAGGCCCAGACGGAGGAGCTCATCGGCTTCTTCGTCAACACGCTGGTGCTGCGGACCCGCCTGGAGGGGAATCCCTCCTTCCGCGAGCTGCTCGGCCGGGTGAAGGACGTGACGCTCGGGGCGTACGCGCACCAGGACGTGCCCTTCGAGAAGCTCGTCGAGGTGTTGCAGCCTCCGCGGCAGCAGCTCGGACGCACGCCGTTCTTCCAGGTGGCACTGGGTCTGCTCAACACGCCCACGGCGGAGCTGAGCGTGCCCGGCATGCGCGTCCACCCGCTGCCGCTGGACAGTGGCACCGCCCGGTTCGACCTCTCGCTCTCCTTCACCGAATCGCCCCAGGGGCTGAGCGGCGAGCTCGAGTACCGGAGTGATCTGTTCGAGGCCTCCACGGCGGCGCGGATGATGGAGCACCTGCGCCTGCTGCTGGAGGACGCGGTGGCGCATCCCGAGCGGCGGCTGTCCGAGCTGTCGCTCATGTCCGAGGCGGAGCGGCGCCAGGTGCTGGTGGAGTGGAACGCCACCGACGCGGACTTCCCCCGTGAAGCCCGAGTGCACGAGCTGTTCGAGGCCCAGGCCGCGCGCACGCCAGATGCGGTGGCGGTGGTGTTCGAGGACCAGCAGCTCACCTACGCGGAGCTGGAGCGCCGGGCGCGCCAGCTCTCGCACCACTTGCGAGCCCTCGGCGTGAAGCCGGGAGACCGGGTGGCGCTGTGCATGGAGCGCTCGCTGGAGCTGATGGTGGGCCTGCTGGGCATCCTGGAAGCGGGAGCGGCCTACGTCCCGTTGGACCCCTCCGCGCCGCGCGAGCGCCTGGCCTTCATGCTGGAAGACACGGCCGCGCCCGTGCTCCTCACCCGGGAGCACCTGCGCGCCACCGTGCCGTCCTTCGCGGGCCACCTCGTGGTCCTCGACACGGGCTGGGAGACCATCTCCCAGGCGCCTCCGCTGCCGGCCTCCAGCGTCACCGCCGGGTACCCCGCCTACGTCCTCTACACCTCGGGGAGCACGGGCCAGCCCAAGGGAGCGCTCATCTCCCACGGGGCGCTGGCCAACCACATGGCGTGGCTGCTCTCCACGTTCGGGCTGGGCGCCGGAGAGCGGGTGCTCCAGAAGACACCGCTGAGCTTCGACGCCTCCGTCTGGGAGTGCTGGGCGCCGCTGCTGGTGGGCGCGCCGCTGGTACTCGCCCCGCCCGAGGCCCACCGTGACCCGGCGGCCCTGGTGGAGTGCGTGGTGCGCCAGCGCATCCACGTCCTCCAGGTGGTGCCCTCGCTGCTGCGCTTCATGCTGGACGAGCCCGCGCTGACCCAGGCCAGGGACCTGCGCTGGCTCTTCTGCGGCGGTGAAGCGCTGCCCTCGGAGCTGGCCGAGCGCCTGCGCGCGGTGCTGCCCGAGGTCCGTCTGGTGAACCTCTACGGTCCCACCGAGACCACCATCGACGCCACGTGGGCGGCCATCTCGGGCGAGGAGCCCGGCGGCACGCTGCCCATCGGCAAGCCGGTGGCCAACACCCGGGTGTACGTGCTGGACGCCGCGCTGAGGCCGGTGCCCATCGGAGTGCCGGGAGATCTGTACATCGGAGGCGTGCAACTGGCGCTCGGCTACCTGGGCCGGCCCGCGCTCACCGCCGAGCGCTTCGTGCCGAACCCGTTCAGCACCGAGCCGGGTGCGCGCCTGTATCGCACCGGAGACAAGGTCCGCTGGTCGAGGGACGGCCAGTTGCAGTTCCTCGGACGCATCGACTTCCAGGTGAAGGTGCGCGGCCTGCGCATCGAGCCCGGAGAGGTGGAGAGCGTGCTCGCCCGTCACCCGGCGGTGCGCGAGGCGGTGGTGGTGGCGCGCGAGGACCTCGCGGGCGGCGCGGGGCTGGTGGCATACGTCACCGCGCGCCCGGGAGAGTCCGTGGAGACGGCGGCCCTGCGCACGTTCCTCCGCGACAGCCTGCCCGAGTACATGGTGCCCGCGGCGTTCGTCGTCCTGGACACCCTGCCCCTCACGCGCAACGGCAAGGTGGATCGCCGGGCACTGCCGGCCCCCGAGGCACCTCGCGCGGACGAGTCCCTCATCGCCCCGCGCACGGACACGGAGAGCAAGCTCGCGGGCCTCTGGCGTGAGCTGCTCGGCCTGGAGCAGGTGGGCGTGCGGGACGACTTCTTCGCGCTGGGAGGCCACTCGCTGCTGGCCACGCGGCTGCTGTCGCGCATCCGAGGCGCCTTCCAGGTGGAGCTGCCCCTGCAGGCGCTCTTCGAGGCCCGGACGCTGGAGGACCAGGCCCGGCGAGTGGACGAGGCCGCGGGTGTGGGCCAGAAACTCCAGGCCCCGCCCCTGCGCCCGGTGACCCGGCAGGAGCACATGCCGCTGTCGTTCGCGCAGCAGCGGCTGTGGTTCCTGGAGCAGCTCGAGCCCGGGCTCGCCACGTTCAACATCCCCATCTTCCTGCGGTTCGAGGGCAACCTGGACATGCGGGCGATGGAGCACGCCTTCCAGGAGCTGGTGCGCCGGCACGAGTCGCTCCGGACGGTCATCGAGGAGGGGCCACAGGGTCCCGCGCAGAGGGTCATCCCCGCGGTGGAGATGACGCTGGCCCGGGTGGACCTGCGGGAGCTGCCGCCCGGGACGCGCGAGCAGGAGACGCGGCGGCTGAAGGAAGTGGAGGCACAGCGGCCCTTCGACTTGTCCAAGGGTCCGCTGATGCGCGCCACGCTGCTGTGGCTCGAGGACGAGGTGCACCTGCTGCTGCTGACGATGCACCACATCGTCTCGGATGGCTGGTCGCTGGGAGTGCTGGTGCGCGAGGTGGTGGAGCAGTACACGGCGCACCAGGAGAAGCGGACCGCGAGACTCCCGGACCTGCCGGTGCAGTACGCGGACTACGCGGCGTGGCAGAGGCAGTGGCTCCAGGGCGAGGCGCTGGAGGCCCAGCTGAGCTACTGGCGGAAGCAGCTGGAGGGGGCACCGGCGGTGCTGGAGCTCCCGGCGGACCGGCCGAGGCCCGCGGTGCGCACGTACCGGGGCGGCACGCTGCTGTCGACGCTGGACGCGGAGCTGACGCGGAAGCTGGAGGCGCTGGCGCTGCGCGAGCGGTCCACGCTCTTCATGGTGTTGATGGCGGGCTTCCAGTCGATGCTGCACCGCTACAGCGGGCAGACGGACGTGGTGGTGGGCACGGACGTGGCCAACCGCAACCACGTGGAGACGGAGCCGCTGATCGGCTTCTTCATCAACCAGCTGGTGTTGAGGCTGAAGATGGAGGGCAACCCCACGTTCCGCGAGCTGCTGGCGCAGGCGAAGCGGGTGTCGATGGAGGCGAACTCGCACCAGGACGTGCCCTTCGAGGAAGTGGTGCGCGCGCTCAATCCGGAGCGCAGCACGGTGCACGCGCCGCTCTTCCAGGTGAAGCTGGTGCTGCAGAACATGCCGCTGTCGGCGCCCGAGCTGCCGGGGTTGAAGCTGAGCCACGAGGATCAGGTGCCGGTGGCGTCCAAGCTGGACCTGACGGTGCTGGTGAATCCGACGGCGGAGGGGCTGGTGTGCTCGTGGATGTACAGCACGGACCTCTTCGAGGCCTCCACGGTGGAGCGCATGGCGAGGCACTTCCAGCGGCTGCTGGAGGGCGTGGTCGCCCATGAGGGACGGCAGCAGCTGTCCGAGCTGCCCCTGCTGACGGAGGACGAGCGGCGGCGGGTGTTGGTGGAGTGGAACGACACCGCGGCGCCGTACGAGCGGCGGTGCATCCACGAGCTCATCTCCGAGCAGGCGGCGAGGACGCCCGAGGCGGTGGCGGTGGTGGCCGCGGACGGACAGCTGACCTACGCGGAGCTGGAGCGGCGGGCGAACCAGCTGGCGCACTGGCTGAAGGCGCTGGGAGTGGCGCCGGAGACGCGGGTGGGCCTGTTCGTGGAGCGGAAGGCGCACGCGCTGGTGGGCCTGCTGGGCATCCTGAAGGCGGGCGGGGCGTACGTGCCGGTGGATCCGTCCTCGGCGCGCTTCCCGGAGCGGGTGCTGCACGTGCTCAAGGACGCGCGGGTGCAGGTGATCGTCACGGAGGAGCCGCTGGCGGAGGAGCTGCCCTCGCAGGGTGGTTTCGTGGTGAGCCTGGACGCGGAGGACGGGCTGCTGGAGTCGCAGCCGGAGGAGGCGCCGGAGAGCGGTGCATCACCGGGCAACGCGGCGTACGTCATCTACACGTCGGGGAGCACGGGGAGGCCGAAGGGGGTGTGCATCGAGCACGGGCAGCTGGCCTGCTACGTGGCGGGAGTCAGCAACCGGCTGGAGTTGCCGAGGGGAATGAGCTTCGCGTCGGTGTCGACGCTGGCGGCGGACCTGGGGCACACGGCGCTCTTCCCCACGCTATGCGCGGGAGGCACGGTGCACCTGGTGGAGAAGGAGACGGCCTCGGATGCGGGGCGGATGGCGGAGTACGGACGGAAGCACGGGGTGGAGGGACTGAAGGTGGTCCCGACGCACCTGGAGGCGCTGCTGGCGGGAGAGGACGCGCAGGCGCTGCTGCCGAGCCGGAGGCTGGTGCTGGGCGGAGACAAGTCGGAGTGGGCACTGGTGGAGAAGGTGCACGCGCTCGCGCCGGAGTGCGAGGTGTACAACCACTACGGCCCGACGGAGACGACGGTGGGGGTGCTCGCGCAGAGGGTGGAGCGAGGGGCGCGGGTGCCGGGGGCGCAGTCGGTGCCCCTGGGCCGGCCGTTGGGGAACGTGCGGGTGTACGTGCTGGACGGGTACGAGCAGCCGGTGGCGCCGGGAGTCCCGGGAGAGCTGTACATCGGCGGCGAGAGCGTGGGCCGGGGCTACCTGGGCCGGCCGGACCTGACGGCGGAGCGCTTCGTACCGGACCGCTTCAGTGGGGTACCGGGGGCGAGGCTGTACCGGACGGGAGACCGGGTGCGGTGGGTGGAAGGAGGCCGCATCGAGTTCCTGGGCCGGGTGGATCACCAGTTGAAGATCCGTGGCTACCGGGTGGAGCTGGGCGAGGTGGAAGCGGCGCTGGGGCAGCATCCCGGCGTGAGCGAGTGCGTGGTGGTGGCGCGCGAGGAGGCGGGAGGCCACAAGCAGCTGGTGGCGTACGCGGTGGGGAGACCGGGGAGCACGCTGGAGGAGCGAGGGCTGCGGCAGTACCTGGAGGAGCGGCTGCCGGACTACATGGTGCCCGCGGCCTTCGTGGTGCTGGAGGCGCTGCCGCTGACGTCGAACGGAAAGGTGGATCGGAAGGCGCTGCCGGCGCCGTCGAAGAGCAAGGCGCAGGAGAAGTACGTGGCGCCGCGCACCGGAACGGAGCAGCGGCTGGCGGAGCTGTGGAGGGAGCTGCTCGGAGTGCCACGAGTGGGCGTGCACGACGACTTCTTCGAGCTGGGCGGCCACTCGCTGCTGGCGACGCAGGTGGTGGCGCGAGTGGGAACACTGTTCGGGGCCCAGCTGGCGGTCATCGATCTGTTCGAGGCGCCCACGCTGGAGAAGCTGGCGGCGCGCATCGAGGCGGGGAGCACATCGGACTCGCCGCTGGTGACGCTGAGGAAGGGGGGGAGCGGGAGACCCTTCTTCTGCGTGCACCCGGTGGGAGGCAGCGTGCTGGGGTACCTGGAGCTGGCGAGGAGGCTGGACGCGGAGCAACCCTTCTACGGGCTGCAGGTGCCCGCGAGCGGGTCGGGAGAGACGGTGGAAAAGATGGCCGCGCGCTACCTGGAAGCGGTGCGCGAGGTGCAGCCCGAGGGCCCGTACCTGTTGGGAGGCTGGTCCATGGGTGGTCGCGTGGCGTACGAGATGGCGAGACAACTGGAAGCGCGAGGCGAGCGAGTGGCGCTGCTGGCCGTCATCGACGCGAGGGGCAGTGAAGAAGCAACCGGGCCGGAGACGGACACGGAGACACAGGTGGAGCAGACGGTGTTCGAGTTCGCCGATCACCTGTCTCGGCTGTTGGGGCTGCACCCGAGGGCGGCGGAAGTGCTCGAGCAGGTGGACGCGGAGGAGCTGAAGTCGGTGTTGGAGGGGAGAGCCCATCCGGGGGTGGAGGAGGCGGCGGCCGAGGAGGTGCGAGCGTTGTGGAGGATGTACGCGCGCAACCGGAGCGCCTCGCGCACGTACGAACCGAAGCCATACGGAGGCTCACTGGTGCTGCTGAGGGCGGCCGAGGGGCCCGAGGGCCAGGAGAAGGACCTGGGCTGGGGTGCACTGGCGCGGGGAGGCGTGGAGGTGCACGAGGTACCGGGCGATCACTTCAGCCTCATCGCGATGCCGCACGTGGAGCACCTGGCCGCGAGGCTGAGAGATCTGCTGAAGCGGGCCGTCACCGGAGGAACCCTCCAGCAAGCAAGCTGATCCCTTCAGGAGAAGTGAGCACATATCCCCTCTCCCCTCGGGAGAGGGGAAATAGTCACGGGTCAATCCAAGAGCATCAAGCAGCCACGAACTGGCGCTCCACGAGCTGACGGAGGAAGAGTCCCGGGACATGCGGTGGGGCGCGCGTTGGCCGTCAGCGGAGGAAGAGCTCGGCCTGGCCGTAGGGCATGTCCGCGGTGATGCCGTGCTGGCGGCAGTACTCGAGCAGCTTGCGGGACTCGACGAGCTGCGGCGAGTTCTCGTGGTAGCCCATCACCATGACATGGCCGAGCCAGGGCTCGCGGCCCATGGCGTAGATGAAGACCTGGCCGGGCTTGAGCCGCTGGACGATCTCGATGGCGCGCACGGCATTGGAGCCATTGAGCCGCCGCGACTGATCCATCTTGCGAGGCAGGGGCGAGGGCAGCAGGGGGCCGTACATCCAGCTCAGGGGACCGCCCTCGGACTCCATGCCCAGCCACATCATGTCGATGTTCCCCACCTCGCGATGGACGTGCTCGTACAGGCGCGGCTCGAGCGCGTTGGAGTCGGCGGCCATCAACAGGTTCTTGCCCTCGAGCCGGACGAGGTGGGCGATCTTGGCCTGGATGTCGAGGTCGCCGTGCTCGCCGATGAAGGGCAGGCCGATGAGCTCGCCACCGGGGAGAGGCAGGGACTCCAGGTCCGAGAGCGCCACCACGTTGTGGAAGCCGGCGTGCTTGAGCATCAGCTTGAGCGAGGGGTCCGCGATCCGTCCGCCGTTGTTGGCGGGCACCACGATGGTGCCGATGCGATGGCGCAGTTGGAGCAGCGGCTCGAACATCAAGTGGTCCGCGTGGCCGTGGGTGATGAGGACGTAGTCGATCTTCTCCGGCAGGTCCGCGAAGGTGTAGCGGGGCATGTCGGTGGGGAAGTCGTAGCTGACGACGGGATCCGTGAGGAGGCTGACGTGGCGTGACTCGATGAGCACGCACGCGTGGCCGAAATAGCGAACCCGGACGCCATCGCCGTCATAGCGCGGGGCCGGACGCGGCGGCTGTTCCGTGAAGAAGGAGGAGAAGAGCTCGGCGTCGCGGGGCTCGATGCCCAGCGCCTCGCGAACGGGCTCCACGGGCCCGGGGGTGCGCCGCATGGCGTAGAGCTGGTCGAGGGCCGCGTGCCGGTAGGGCACCTTCACCTGGAGGCTGCCGTCCTGGGTGTCCAGCCGAGGCGTGCTGAAGACGTAGGGCCGGGCGTCGCCGTGGATGAGCCGCATGCAGAGGCTCTGCGAGGACTCGCGGTGGAAGGGGCTGCGGTAGAGGAGCGACTCGAAGAAGCGGGGCGAGGCCCGGTTCTTCATGTCATAGGTGAGCTCCACATAGCCGCGGAGCAGGTCTGGCACGCGCGGGTACAGCTCCTCCAGGGAGAAGCCCTCGGCCGAGTCCAGCAGCTTCTCGAGCTCCAGGACGGCCTCGGCGTATCGCAGGGACAGGGCCTCTTCCTTGAGGGTGCGCTCGAGCAGCGCCTTGACGGCATCCACCTGCTGCACGCCGTAGTTGATGTAGGGCCCGCCGCGCAGCACGGGGCTCTTGAGCGCGGCCACGTGGATGGCGGGGTTGTCCACGAAGGACTCCATGATCTTCACATGGAGGTTGGCCACGAAGAGGGGCGCCGTCATGGGCGAGGCCAGGAACCACCACGCGTACCACTGGTTGTAGAGCGGCTCGGTGACGACGTTCTGCTTCAGGTACAGCGCGGGCGAGGACATCCACACCTCGGAGGAAGGATCGAAGACTCAGGCCGCTGGAGGGGTCCGGCTGACGGCGTAGCGCTCGATGAGGCGAAGCGACTCCCGGGCGGCCTCGCGCAGCTCGGGCTCGGGAGCCTCCTGGAGCCGCGTCAGGGCGGCGGGCACCTCGGGGCCGGGGTAGAGGATCTCCCCCAGGCGCCGGGCGGCCTGCACGCGGTCGCGCACCTCTCCGCGCTGGAGCTCGGCGAGCAGGTAGTCCTTGTAGAGGCCCAGGAAGTGGTTCTCGGCGTCCAGGATGCGGGCACAGAGGGAGCGCAGATGCGCCTGGTCCTCGGGGGCGTCCGGCACCCGGTAGCCCCAGCGCTTGCGGCTCTCGTGGATCTGCTCGAACAGGGGAGTCCGCTCGTTGTTCACGTGCAGGCGGTGCGCCTCGATGGCGTCACGCTTGGAGAACACGTGCTTTCCGGCCAGAGCGACCTCGGCGGCCGCGAGCCGGCTGGCCAGGGTGACCAGCTCCTTGAAGCCCCGGTGCGGCAGGCCCTGGGCATCCAGCACGGCGGAGTGGTCATAGCCATAGAGCTCGCCCCGCGGGTCCGGGTAGGCGAGCGGGTAGCGCAGGGGCTCGCCCTCGGCGCGAGCGCGGGCGCGCTCCATGAACATGTAGGGCCGGTGCATGCAGAAGCGCAGCCACTGCTCGAGGGGCATCAAGGGGACGCGCTCCCGGATGTCCTCGCCGGCCAGCAACAGGGAGGCCCGCTTGAGGTTGACGGCGCCTTCGGCCACCAGCCGGACCTCGTCCACGGCGCTCACGTCCAGGGGGTAACGGGCCATCATGCCCACGGAGCGGCGGAAGTGCTCATGGCGCTCCACCTCCCCTTCCTGGAACCGCTCCTTGAAGACGAGCAGCAGGTCGAGGTCGCTATCGGCGACCCCATCCCCGGTGGCGTGGCTGCCGAGAAGGAAGCAGGCCCGGAGGCGCCGCGGAAAGGCCATCTGGCACAGGCCGATGAAGCCGAAGAGGACGGAGTTGATCCCCATGTCCTCCGTCATGCCGACGAGCGAGAACTCTTCCTCCATCCGTGACTCCCTCAGAGCGGCCAAAGGCGAGGCCGGCATCCTAGTGTGAATTCCCCGGATCCGCAGCAAGCCTGCACGGAGAGCGAGCGGACGCCGCGGGCGCTCCTCACGGGCCGACGGACCTGATGCGCGTGTCGGCGTCCCTGGGCGTATCGGCCTGGGCGTAGCCCGGACCGGAGGCGGGCCAGGTGGCGGCGAGGTAGTCCGCGAAGGCCTTCTGCTCGCGGCCCACGTCGTTGAAGCCCTGGTTGTTGGGAGTGGTGTCCAGCGCGACGAGGTTGTAGCGCGCCGCGTTCTGGGATTCGAAGAGGGGGAACGGGTAGTAGTCGCCTCCGAGGGCGACGACGAAGTCGAGCGTCACCATGCGGAAGGTGCGGTCGGGCTCTCCGACGAGGGCACCGTTGGACACCAGGGTATCCACCACGTTGCCGGAGCCATCGACGATGGCGGCCTGGCGGATGCGCTGGCCCTCGGTGACGAGGTTGCCATCGAGGTCGAACACCTGGGCGGGCTTGCTGGCGTCGTACTCGAAGCGGAGGCCGCTCACCTGGGGAAACTGGCCCGGGGAGACGTCGGGGGCGGTGGCCGCCACGCCGTGCTCGAGCACCTGTTCGAGCTGTGCGGCGGTGACGGTGACGAGCACCAGTGCGTTGTTGAAGGGCAGGCTCTTCTCGATGTCGAGCTGGCTGATCTCCCCGGCGTCGATGGACTCACGGATGCCGCCACTGTTGCGGAGGGAGAGGACGGTGGAGGGATCGGTCTTGCGAGCGAACCAGAGGTAGGCGTCGGCGGTGAGGTCGCCGAGGTTGGTCTCCTCGGTGCGCACGGAGTCCTTCGAGCCGTTGAGGAGCACCTGCGTCTTGCCGAAGGGGGTGCCGTCCGGAGGAGTCCCCGAGGTATCGCAGCCGGCGAAGAGGGCCAGCGCCGCGAGGGAGCCAGCCAGCGGAACGAGTCGTTTCTTCGAGGAGAGCATGGGGCCAGAGGGTACCCCAGGGCCCCTCCCCTGCCCTCGTCCGAGTCCCGGGAGCCGATGCGCGAGCCCCCCCTTGCTCCCGGCTTCCGGGTCTTTCATCATCCCGCCACCCCTCATCACATCGGGCGCCTGGGGGCCCGAGGAGCGCCGAGTGTCCCAGCCCGCGCTGTACCTGAAGCAGAACGTCGCCGTCGAGCCGCTGTACAACCAGTGGTACGCGTGGTGGTACCTCATCGCGCCGGCGACCGCGCCGCTGTACGTGGCCAACCACCATGTGAAGATCATGGAGTCGTTCGTGGCCAACCCGGCCATCCACGTGGCGGCGCTGAAGAACCCGGCGTTGGCGGGAGGCCCCTATCTCAACTACGGCGTCGAGCGGGCGGGCGAGGTCAAGGAGTTGCTGGAGCGGACGCGCAAGGAGCAGGCGGCGACGCTGCGGTTCGCCCAGGCGGTGGCGGAGCTGGACAAGCTGCTGGCCCCGTCCAACGGAAGCTCGCTGGAGGAGCTGTACAAGAAGGTGCCGGACATCCTCCAGGGGTACGTGGAGCTGATGTACGACCTGAACAACCGGGCGTCGGCGCGTTTCTTCGAGCCGCTGCTCTACCGCAGCCCGCACTACAAGGAGTCCTCGCAGAGCCTGTCGTTCCGCCTGTTGAAGGGGGACGCGCGGCCGTACGTCTTCAGCACGCCGCGGTTGGACTCGGACAAGGACACGCTCCACGTGCACCTGCCCTTCCGTCACGAGGCCATCAACCAGCTCTACGCCATGCGGCGCACGCCGGGTTCGGTGGACGCCATCCGCGAGGCCCTGGGTATTGGCGCCAGGGACGCCGAGCTCTTCTCCACCTTCTTCACGGACCAGGCTCCGCGCCCGGCCCCGCGGTACGACGGTGACGGCGTGCGCGTGCGCTACATCGGCCACGCCTGCGTGCTCATCGAGTCGCGCGACGTGAGCATCCTGACGGATCCGGTCATCTCCTACGACTTCCCCACGGACCTGCCGCGCTACACGCACGCGGATCTGCCGGAGAAGATCGACTACGTGCTCATCACCCACGGGCACGCGGACCACCTGATGTTCGAGCCGTTGCTGCAACTGCGCCAGCGGATCGGCACCGTCGTGGTTCCGGCCAGCAATGGTGGCGGCCTGGCGGACCCCTCGCTCAAGCTGATGCTGAAGGCGGTGGGCTTCAAGAACGTGGTGACCCTGTCCGAGCTGGAGTCCCTCGAGGTGCCGGGCGGCTCCATCACGGGGGTGCCCTTCATTGGCGAGCACGCGGACCTCGACATCCAGGCGAAGCTGGCGCACCTGGTGCAGCTGAAGGGCCGCTCGTTGCTGATGGCGGCGGACTCCAACGCGCTCGAGCCGCGCCTGTACGATCACGTGCACGCGGCCGTGGGGGACATCGACGTGCTGTTCCTCGGCATGGAGTCCGAGGGAGGGCCGCTGAGCTGGATGTACGGGCCGCTGATGCCCGCGCCGCTGCCGCGCAAGATGGATCAGTCGCGGCGGCTCAACGGCTCCAACGCCGAGCGGGCCATCGAGATCGCCCGGCGGATCAACCCCAAGCAGGTCCACATCTACGCCATGGGCCGCGAGCCCTGGATGGGCCACGTGATGGCGATGGGCTACCACGAGAACTCGCCGCAGCTCGTCGAGGCGCGCAAGATGCTCGCGTGGTGCCAGGAGAAGGGAATCACCGCCTCGCTGCCCTACATCCAGGCGGAGCTCTTCTTCTGACGTCCGGTTTTCCCCTCTTCACCTGTAGGAGCACGCAACCATGAGCGAGACCGAGGATACGACCGTCTACAAGGTCGTGATGAACCACGAGGAGCAGTACTCCATCTGGCCGGCGGACCGGGAGAACGCGCCGGGCTGGAAGGACGCGGGCAAGCAGGGCCCCAAGGCCGAGTGCCTGGAGTACATCAAGCAGGTGTGGACGGACATGCGTCCGCTGAGCCTGCGCAAGAAGATGGAAGCGCAGTCGCGCCCCAACTGAGGGGGTAGGTAGGACCTGCCGTCCGGCCCGGGCGGCAGGCTCCCCCAGGGGCCTGGGAGCCGGGTGGCCTGGGGTGAAGGGCCCCCATCTCTCGACTGGTGGACGACCGGACGCACTTGGGCATCCCGTCCTGGCCTGCGCTGTTATATAGCGACCGCCATGCTTGAGACCGTCGCCAAGGGCTTCCGAGCCGCCAAGAACCGCCTTGCGGGCAAGAGAGAGATCACCCCGGAGATGGTGGACGAGTCGCTTCGCGACATCCGCGTCTCCCTGCTCGAGGCAGACGTCGCCTTCGATGTGGTGAAGAAGTTCGTCGCGCGGGTGCGCGAGAAGGCCGTTGGGGAGGTCGTGCAGACGACCGTGACCGACAAGGCCGGCCAGAAGCACCGCGTCTCGGCGGGCGACCATTTCGTCAAGATCTGCCACGACGAGCTGGAGGCCCTGATGGGTCCGGTGGACACGAGCATCCAGCTCAAGCCCAAGGACCAGGTCAGCGGCATCATGATGGTGGGCCTGCAGGGGTCGGGCAAGACGACGACCACGGGCAAGCTCGCCAGCAAGCTGCTCAAGGAGGGGCGCAAGCCGCTGCTGGTGGCGGCGGACATCTACCGTCCTGCGGCCGTGGATCAGCTCAAGGTGCTGGGCGAGCGGCTGAAGGTGCCGGTGTATTTCGAGCCGAACGTGCCGCCGCCGGAGCTGGCGAAGCGCGGGTACGCCGCGGCGCGCGAGCAGAAGTGCGACGTGGTGCTGATCGACACCGCGGGCCGCCTGGCCATCGACGAGGCGTTGATGACCGAGCTGGAGGCCATCAAGGCGAACGTGCGGCCGGACAACATCCTGCTGGTGTGCGACGCGATGATTGGCCAGGACGCGGTGCGCACGGCGGCCGAGTTCGACCGGCGGTTGAGCCTGGACGGCTTCATCCTCACGAAGCTGGACGGTGATGCACGCGGTGGCGCGGCGTTGTCCATCAAGGAAGTGACGGGCAAGCCCATCAAGTTCCTGGGCATGGGCGAGTCGATGGACAAGCTCGAGGAGTTCCGCCCGGACGGACTGGCGAGCCGGATTCTGGGCTTCGGCGACATCGTGGGCCTGATGAAGGACTTCGAGGGCGTCGTCGACGAGAAGAAGGCGGCGGAGGACGCGCAGAAGCTGCTGTCGGGCAACTTCTCGATGAAGGACTTCGTCGAGCAGATCCGCATGGTGCGGAAGATGGGTCCGCTGAAGGATCTGCTGGAGAAGTTCCCGCTGTTCGGGGAGATGACGGAGCACCTGAACCCGGACGAGAAGGAGCTGACGAAGATCGAGGCGATGTACGACTCGATGACGGAGCAGGAGCGGCTGCGTCCGAACCTGATCAACGACAGCCGGGTGAAGCGCATCGCGAAGGGCAGCGGCCGCAAGACGGAAGAGGTGCGGGAGTTGCTGCAGAAGTTCGGGATGATGCAGCAGGTGATGGGGACGATTGGGCAGAACCCGGGCCTGTTGGGGCGCATCCCTGGCTTCAAGCAGATGGGCCAGCTGGCGCAGATGAAGAACATGGACATGTCGAGCATCTTCGGGAAAGACCCGAAGATGATGGAGAAGGCGATGGCGGGGATGGGGATGGGGGGCATGCCGATGCAGATGCCGCAGATCGCCCCGGGCTACACGGCGCCGATGGGACAGGCGGCGATGGCCAAGGCGCGGATGATGGGTTACGCGCCGCCCTCGGCCGCGGGCAAGCCCGAGAACAAGGACGCCATCAAGGAGCGCCGCAAGCGCGAGAAGGAAAACAAGAAGAAGAACCGGAAGAAGAAGTAGCCGCAGTCGCGGCTCCGGTGTCACCCACGCGCCGCTCGGGAAGCCCCCAGGAGGGCCTCCTGGAGCGGCGCGGGTGTTTCGAGGGACCAGGGCAGTCCAGTGCTGCGGACGGTGCATCCTGGGAGCGAGACGGAGCCCGTGGGTGGATTCACGGCCCGAGTGGAGTGAGGCATTCTCCGCGAGTCGTTTCGGGGGCTTACGAGCGTAAGAGCCCGAGACTCAGCCCCAGGCACCTGGAATGGAGCCTGCACTGCGGAGTGGCATGCCAACCCTCAAACGTTACATCCCCCTGGTCCTCGCCGGATTGATGTCCGCCTGCCTGCAGCTGCCGGAGATCGATCACAGCCCCCATACGCCGGACGCGGGAGTTGACCCGGCCGACTCAGGAACACCCTCCACGGAGTTGTCCGTCACGATCACCACCCCGACGGGCACGTTCTACACGAGCGGGAGCGTTGAGTTCTCCGTCGACGTGCGTGGAGGAACACCTGACCTGGTGCGGCTCTACAAGAATGAGGCGGAGTTCGCGATCATTGACTCGCCCTATCGCTACACCTGGAACACCACGGCCGAGCCCGAGGGCAGTTACACGGTGACAGCGCGTGCCCTCAAGGCGGGCCGGACCTTCTCGAGCGCGCCCGTCACCGTCATCGTCGACCGTACCAACCTGCAGGTCGCTTCGCGTTCACCGGCCCCTGGCTCGACCAATGTGGCGTACAGCACGCCCATCCAGGTGCTCTTCTCGAAGCCGGTGAAGGCCACGACAATCAACGACACCACGGTGAGCTTCACCGTCTCTGGAGTGCTGGCGGAGAAGACGCTCTCGCTTTCGAGCGACGGCAGAACGCTGACGCTCGCCCCCAAGGTGAAGCCCCCCCTGCCCGCCACCATCTCGATCGGCCTGAGCAACGGCATCACTGATTCAGCCGGCAACGCCCTCGTCGTTCCGGGCACGTCATGGAGCTTTCAGCTTCCGCACTGGTACTCGTTCGGAGGACCACTGCATGCAGTGGGCGGCAATACGCTCCTGAAAGACACCGCCATGGCCCTTGATGGCCAGGACAACCCGGTGGTGGCATGGAGCGAAGAGGTCACTGCGGGAGGCAGGGCATCCATCTTCGTTTATCGCTGGGACGGTAACGCGTTCACTCCGGTCGGCAGTGCGCTGAACGGGACGTCGAGCGGCTCCGCCTACAAACCTGCCCTGGTGCTCGATGGCAGCGGGAACCCCATCGTGGCATGGCAGGAATCGGACGGGTTCAACGAGAACATCTACATCAGACGTTGGACGGGAACCGCCTGGCAGTCCGTGGGAGCAGGAGTCCTATCCGCCGAGAATGACACGCGTTCCAGCCCGGTTGCGACGCCCGCCCGCAACCCCTCGCTCGCGATACGCGGAAACGACATCTACGTTGCCTGGGATGAGATGAACATCGATGAATTCTCATCTATTTACGTCTGGAAGTCCGTCAATGGAGCAGCATTCACTAGCGTGGGCTCTTATGGGGGCCTAGTCAGTGCCGTATTCAAGTTTACCAGCGCCACCAAACCCTCGCTCGTATTGGACAACAATGGATACCCCATCGTGGCCTTCCAAGAACAGACGCTAGAGGAATACTTCCCTACGAACATCTACGTCATGCGCATGCAGTCAGACGGATCTTGGGCCTTTGCGGTTCCACCCTTCTACGGCGACGACACCAACGGCTACGTCTCTGGTGGTCTCAGCGTATCCACAGGAGCAACACCAGCCAGCGACTGCTCGCTGACTATTGATGCTCAGAACAACTTGTATCTAGCCTGGGCAGAAGAGTCCTACTTTGATGGACCTAGAGACATCCAAATTTTCCGCTCCACTGGTCCACAATCTTGGGATCGGGTTGGAAGCCCCTTGAGTGCATATAGTGGTTACACCTATGCAGCACAGACGCGGCTCCGAGCCACACCCTCTGGCAAACTTTTCGTTACTTGGACAGAGTTCGATGGAATAGCCGAGACAGGTTACATGCATCTGTTTACAAGCTACTGGGACAGCAAATCTTGGAATAGCCTAACTGGCAAAGATGGCATGAACCAGAGTCAGAAAAGCAGCGCACAACCAGCACTTATACTCGACTCAACCGGGAGACCTGTACTCGTTTGGCCCGAGGGCCGCAATGCGGCAGGGAGCGGCGGCTTGGGGGAATATGCTTACGTGCAGCGCTACAATGAATAGCTCCCTCAGTTCCTGAACAATTACCACAAACCTCTCTCACAGAAAATGTTCGGAGTTCGGTGAAAGCGGCAGGATAAAATTCAGTCTTGCCGCTTAGGAACAACAAGCCCACGGGACAGGCGGCGCAAGACACGCCGCTTCTGTCTACGCTTGTAGAGTTTATGGGCGTTCTCGCCCTCCTCATTCTGACGGGCAGTCTCTTCGTCCATGATCTGGAACTCCACGAGCGTGAAGACTGTCCGGTTCTTGCGCTCGCGCGTGTCTTCTTCTGGTTGTGGCAGATACGTATCCATCCGAACAGGAACATCCACGACGAAGTTCAATGCCCGGTAGGTGTTCCCAGAGAACAGGTTACGAGTACGCTCCTCGCGGTCTTCGTAATCGAGGTCCAGATGGAGATGCTGGGCGAACTGTTGGAGGTGAGGATTCTCCTCAAGGACTGATTTGAACGAGACGAGCGTGTTTTCGGTCTGGCCAGGGACGACGAAGTTAAAGGGAAAGAGGTGCTGTGTCAGGAAGTATAGGACCGGGACGATGTCCGCCGGCTTCTGGGTGATGATGCGGAAGCGCGTCCGATCATAGATCTGGGCCGCAACCGTTTCCTTCTTGGCCAGCAGCTTCGTAATGAGGGACTCGCGCGACTTGATGGAATGCGCGAACTCGACAACTGGCAACCCCTTGTCCTGGAGCAGCTGCGCTACACCCAACACCTTGGCGGTCACCAGTTCGGAGAGCTCTGCCTCTGAGACCGCTAGGCGATGCATCAGGTCCCGGCCCTCGATGTGCTGGAGCACGTGCATCACCTTGAGCACGATACAAGCGATGCGGCGATGTCTCGGGAGCCCCTTCACGCCGGAGGCATAGAGGAAGAGATCATGGATCTCCTCCGGGTCCGCCACGGCGTCCGCGACCCGGTAGTCAAAGGTCTGACGGAGATACTCGACGGCATCGGCGAGGACCGTACGAGCCCAGGCCTCGTCCTCTGGCCGAGAGGTGTCGATCTGACAGAGCCGGAGGAAACGGTCGACCTCGTCCCGGCTTTGGAAGTGCATCCGCCGCCAGTCGATGACCGAGCCACCTCGAAGGATGAGCCGGATGCGCTCAAGCTCGCGGAGGCCCATGTCCGCCACGGTGCAAACGGGGATATCGGACAACTGTGGGATAATGGGCGGGAACTTCACGACTCGGCTTCTAGCCGAGCCCGCTCATCGAGGGAAGCGCTTCCGGAAAAGCAGAAGGCCCTCCGCCTGCTTGGAGAGGGCCTTCCGGAAGTTACCGCGAGGCAGCCGCTCTACTTCTCGGCGACCTGCTGATCATCACGGTACTGGGCTTGGCGAACGAGCTTGCCGTCCTCGGAGAACTCCTGGGAAAGACCGTTGCGCTTGCCGTTCGCGAACTCCTCGACCAAGCGCTGCTTTCCGTTGGGGAAGTACTCCACGTGCTTGCCGTGGTAGTTGCCCCCCTGGAACTCCGTCTTGCCCCTGACCTGACCGTCCTCGCTGTAGAAGGTCCACAGGCCGGCGCGGAACCCATCGACGTACTGCCCCTCGGCGCTCTTCTTGCCATTGGGGAAGAAAGACGCATACGGCCCATGCGCGTCATTCCTACCGGCCTTCGCATCGATCTTCCGGCAGTAGAGGCCATCATTCACATTGCCGGTTTGCTTCGTCCCGGCCGGGCACGCCAGCTTGGGGGTGCTGGCCGCAGTTCCCTCAGCAAACGCCACGGAGGTGGCAAGCGTCAGTCCAACAACGAGCGTGCGAGTCAGCTTCGAATGCAGCATGTGCTCTCCTTGATGAGTACGCCGGAGTCCCGTGTGCTCACTCCTCATGACGTTCCCACCCGGCACAAATTCATACCGAATTTCCATGCGGAACCCCTCCGGCGCTGAGCTACAAACCTACCACGTCCAAAAAACAGAACCCCACCCAGCAACACACTGGGTGGGGTTCCAAGAAAACCGCAGCGGCTGCCAAGCAATCCGCAACCGCTCATGCGTGGGGCGTCAGTAGTTGGCCTGGTAGCAGAAGAAGTTGCCGCCAGTGAAGTAGACACCCAGGGACAGCGTATTGCTGGCCTCCGCAACGCAGAAGTTCATGATGAAGTCCGCGCGCTCACGGTTGGTCCCAGTCACTGTGTAATTGCCCGCCGAGCTGCTGATGGTGTCAGAACCATCCACCTTGGTGCCGGCAACCCGAACATAGAACAGGCCGTTCAGCTCATCCTTGGTCTGCGGGAAGGGAGTGCTGGCATAGGCAGACACGGTGACCTTCACGCGCTTGGGGGTCGACGCAGAGGTGCACCAGTTCGTGTCCACCGCAGCGCTCGTCGTCACGGCCTTGAAGATGATGGGGCCCGTGGTGCCCAGTTCGTTCTTCGCGGTGAAGTTCTGGTAGTTCTCGCACGTGGGGGCGGGGACCGCCGCGCACGTGTTGCTGCTGCAGAACTGACCGTAGGCGCAGGTGGCCTTGCCCTCACCCGAGCAGGTGGTGGGCGCAGCGCTGCACGTCCCCGTGGTCGTGTTGCAGACCTGGCCCGAGCCACAGTCCGTGTCCTTGGTGCAGGCCGGCGTCGTGCCACCGCCCGTGCAGACCTTGTAGACGGTCGAGCACTTCAGACCCGAAGCATCGCTGATGCGCTCGTCACGCTGGCAGAGCGCGTCCGTGCTGCACTGGCACACCTTCGTGCTGTTCGTGGAGCTGACCACGTCGCAGGTCTTCGAGGACTCGGGGCAGTCAGCGCCCGAGGTACAGGTCTGCACGCACACCTTGGCGGTCGGGTGACAGATCTCATCCGCGATGCAGTCCGTGTCCGCCGTACAATCGAGGCTCTCACGGCCACCGTCCGGGCAACCCGTCAGCACCATGCTCATCGCGCCCAGCGTGGCGAGCATCAACGTCATCTTGCGAAGCTGCATTCTCGACTTCCTCCTGAATGGATACGTCGCGAGGCGGGCCGCCGGCCACTCACTCAGGCCCCCCTCCGTCCTGCAGCGCGCGGCTTTAGTCCCGGCGCTCCAGACGTGTCAACGAATGTCGACACGGCCTTCGACGCATTCCCCAGAAGGGAATTCAACACCCACTGAAGCGGACAGTCGTACGATTGTAGTGACACAAACGTGACTGTCCGCCTCTCGGATGTTTAGAACGTGAACGGAAAGTCGATCGGATCGCCCTGCACCTTGTGCTTCGGGAAGCTCCAGCCCTTGATGAGCCCGGAGATGCAGGTGGCCATGTAGGTGGTGCGGAACTCCGACGTCTGGCAGGACACGTTCTTCGTCTTGCCGTTGGTCTGGATCGTCCAGCGCATCACCAGCTTGCCGCTCAGGCCCGGATCCTTCTTCTTCTGCTCGTTCACGCACTTGATGATGGCCGGCTTGTTGGCCAGCACCACCTGCATGATGTCCGACTGCCCCAGCTTCTCCTGCGCCGCACCACCCCCGCCAGGCTCCGGCGGGATGTAGGCCGTACGGCCGTTCGCCGACACCGTGTCGCTCTTGGCGCTGGAGCTGGGCTTCTTCGTGCCGAAGAGCTCATCGAACTCGTCATCCGCGCTCCCGCCGCTCTTGGCGGGCTGCGGCTTGCTCCGCACGGGCTCCTCGTCGTCGTTGCTCGCGGTACGCGTCGGCGCGGGACGGCTGGCCGAAGTGGCCGGCGTCCGCTTGCTCGGCACCTCGGCACGGGCCACCTGCTGCGGCTCCGTCTTCGCCGGCTCGGTCGCGGGCGGAGGCGTCGTCGTGGCCGCCGCGGGCGTGGTTCCAGGCGTCCCCGCCGCGGCGACCGCGGGTGCAGTCGTGGGCGCGGTCGCGGGCGCCGTGGCCGGCTGGGTCGCCGCCGCCGCCGGCTGGGCCGTGCCCGCCGCGGGCGTCGCGGTGTTCTGCGCCACCGCCGTCGGAGGAGGCGGCGTGGGCGGCACTTCCACCGGCTTGGACGGCGCCTGGGCCATCGGCTGCGTCGCCGCGGGCGGCGTCACGGGGGGCGGCTGCTCGGAGGAACGGGTCGCGAAGAAGGCGCCCCCTCCAACCAGCAGCAACACGGCCGCCGCCGCGCCGATGATCATCCCCATCTTCCCGCCCTGCTTCGGCGCGGGCGCGGCCTGCGGATAGCCAGGGTACCCCGGAGGCGGCGCGTACGGCTGGGCCGGAGGCGCGTACTGCTGGGGCGGATACGGCTGGGCCATCGGCTGCGCGTACGCCTGCGGAGGCGGCTGCGCGTAGGCCGGCGCCGGAGCGGGCTGCATGTACGGCGCGGGCGCGGGAGGCTCGGCCATCAGCGGGCTCTGCGCCGCCACCGGAGCAGCCTCCGGCGGAGGCACATCCAGCAGCCCCGAGGCCGCCGGCTTCCCCTTCTTCTCCTCCACCGGCGCCGCCTTGGACGCGGGCTTCGACAGCGCCTCGTTCTCCTCCTTCACCAGCGAGGCGAGCACGCTCGCGGCCGAGGGCTTCCAACCCGTCTCCTGCGCGGTCGGAACGGGCGCGGGCGTGTCGGACTTCGCCGGCTTCGCCAGGCCACTGGCGAAAGCGGACTCGACCGGACCGGACGCCACCGGCGCGGACGACGCCACCGGCGCGGGCTCCACGATGACCGGCTTCGTCGGACGCGGCGCCAGCACCGACGCCAGCTCCGTGGCCTCGGACAGCGGAATCCAGTCGCTGAAGCCCGCGCGCCAGCACAGGCTGTCAGGACCGACCTCGCCCCGATCCCAGTAGTCCTTCACCTTGTCCATCGACAGCGGGCCGACCTGCTTCTCGTCGATGGCGACGAACCACTCGTGCGAGGCCGCGGACTTCGCGTTCCCCTCGGCCTCCGCGAGCTTGCGCACCGTCTCGCCCGCGTCCGACAGGGCCGACGAGTCCAGCTGCGCCGGACCCGACGCCTCACCCGCCGGAATCCGGTGCGACCCGGAGTTGAGCACCTGGTCGAACACGGCTCCGAGCTCGTCATCCTCGACACCACTGAAGATGCCGCCCTCGGGAGGCGTGCCCAGCGTCGGGGGCAACCCGAAGCCGTCGTTGGCCGGCTGGTTCTGGGACGCGGCCGCACCGCCAGCGGCCTCACCACTCGTCCCCTCCTCCTTGACCGGCTCGGAGCCGGATGGGCGGACCACGATGTTGTAGCCGCACTTCTTGCAACGGACCTTGACGCCCTTGGCGCCAACCTTGTCGTCGCTAATCATGTACTGCGCGCGGCAGCTATCGCAGACGAAACGCATCGTTCCCCGCAACTCTCAGAAAATACGGCAGAAAATCCGCCGGAATCGTAGAGGTGGCACCCGGGGGGGTCAAGGATGCCGCTTTGGCCCGCCCGGTTGCTTCTTCAACGCGTGACACCCCTCTTCGGGTCTCACGCACTCTCGAGCCGCTCTTCTACTTCCTTACCTGCACCTCCACGTCCGTACCTACCGCGACACGCAGCTCGCGGAGCTCGTCGGACGTGGCGAACAGCAGCAGCTCCTTCAACTTCGCCTTCGGGGAGACCCGGAAGGCCGAACCCGTCTCCCCCATCACCATGCGCTTGACGGGCTCGCACTCGCCCGCCGCGAAGAGGCCGGCGCGCGCGGCCGTCAGCTCCGCGCCCTCGAGGTACTGGCGCACATCCGCCGGCGTGGCCGTGGGCAGGTAGACACGCGCCACCTTGGCCAGGGCCGCGCGGGCCGGCTCGCTGAAGGCCTTCTCCAGCACCCGGCGCTCGGCGTCCACCATCCGCGGGTCCACCGTGAAGCGCAGGTTGGGCACCACCAGGCTCAGCGCGGCCTGCACCACGGCCTCGAGCCGCTCCGGGACCAGCCGCTGGCTCATGGCCAGCTCCGGACGCACCAGGGCGAGCGTCCGCCCCAGCAGGTAGTACGCCTCGCGCTGCCCCTGCTCCGCGAAGAAGCGCCCACCCGCGCGCACGCAGGCCGGGTGCGTCTGCAGCACCTCCACGTTGACGAGCGGATCCGGCGCCGGCTCGTTGGAGCGCTTCGCCATGTTCTCGCGGCGGACCACCAGGTGCGGCGAGTACAGCTCCACCGCGTCCAGGCCGAACAGGCGCGCCACGTACCGGTAGTGCTGCACGTGGTACTCCTGCGCGCTCGCCAGGTCGATCCGGTGCTTCTTCGGGACGATCTGGTAGTTCTGGTGGGGCACCGCGTACAGGTGGCCCACCTGCACGAAGAGCAGCCCCATCAGCTCGGTGAGCGGACCCCGCGCCTTCGGGTGCAGCAGGTGCGTCAGCCACATCTGGTCGGACAGCGGCCGCTGGGCCGCCTCCTTGCGCTTCGCGTAGGGCCCGAGCTTGGTGAGGATCTCCTTCTCGTCATCCCCCGCCTCGCCGAGCAGCCCCGCCGCCGCCTGCGCGGCCATCCAGGCACCGTCGTAGTCCTTGCGCACCGCGGACAGGCGCACCAGCTGCGCGACGACCTTGCGCGGATCGTTCGTGTTGGGCAGGGCGCGGCGGAGCGCGGCGACGGCCTCGTCCTCCTTGCCCGGAGAGGCCGCGGCCAGCTCGGCGTAGACCTCCTGCACCTGCGCGTCGTCCGGCAGGCCCTTGGCGACGACGCCGTAGGCCGCCACCGCGCCCTCCTGGTTCCTCAGCACCTGGCGGTAGAGGTCACCCAGCGCCCGCCACAGCCCCATGCGCGCGCCGTGCGTATCGGGCGTCTTCGGCATGCGCCCGAGCATCTTCGCGTAGTTCTCCTCCAGGGCCTTCCACTTGCCCGCGCCGCCCAGCATCGCCTCGAGGGCGCTGAAGGCCTCGATGAAGCGGTGGTCCAGATCCAGCGCCGTGTTGAAGGCCACGGCCGCGCCGTCCACGTCGCGCAGCTCGTCCCGGCGCAGCTCGCCGAGCGCGAACCACACCCGCTTGGCCTTGTTGGGCTCGGCGGTGAGCGCGGGCAGCCGGAGCATCCGGTCCAGCATGTCCGCGGCCTTCTGGCCCTGGCGCGTCTCACGCAGCAGCACGTAGAGCGCGTCCAGCACCTCGAGCGACTCCGGCATGATCTTGAGCGCGCCGGTGTACGCGTCGATGGCCTGGTACGGATCCTTCAGCTTCTCGCGCGCGAGCTGGCCCAGCTCCAGGAGGACCCGGACCTTCGCCTCCCCTTCCAGCACCTGGGCGAGCTGCTGGCGGAGCTCGGCGGCCCGCTCCCAGCGGCCGCCCTGGTCCATCAGGGCCACCAGCGCACGCAGGGACGCCTCGTGGCTGGGGTCGACGGCCAGCGCCTTCTCGAAGTGGTTCTGCGCGCGATCCGCCTGGTTCAGCCTGGCGTGGATATCGCCGAGCTGCCAGTAGACCTCCACCACCTCCATGTCGGTGAGCTCTTCCCGGTGGTGGATGAGGATGGTCTGGAAGATGCGCAGCGCGTCGTCGTAGCGCTTCGCATGCTGCACGAGCATGTGGCCGTAGCCCTCGAGCACCGGCAGGTAGGTGGCGTCGAGGTCGTACGCCTTCTTGTACGAGGCGAGTGCCTTGTCGCGGTTGCCCAGCTTGTCCGCCACGTAGCCCAGCCGGTACAGCTGCCGGCACAGCTCCGCGGCGACCGCGGGGTCCTTCTCCGCGATGGCCTTCTCCGCCATCTTGCGCACGACGATGTCGAGCATGCGCTCGGCGGACACCCAGTCCTCACGGGCGCTGTAGACATCCACGAGGGGACGCGCCGCCTCCAGGCTGTCCGGGGCGTACTTGAGGGTCTCCTCGTAGTAGGCCGTGGCCGTCTCCGGATCGCCCTTCGTCTCGGCGTTGTAGCGCGCCACCTCGAGCAGCGAGCGCGCCTTGGCCTCCGCGTCCTCGGTCTGCTGCGCCTCCTGGAGCAGCGTCTGCTCGTAGCCGCCCCAGTCCTTCTCCTGCTCCTGGATGCCCTTGAGGGCGCGGATGCTGGGCAGGTGGCCCGGGTCGATGGAGAGTGCATTCTGATAGGCCGTCCGGGCGCTGCCCGTGTCCATCAGCATGTCCTCGTTCATCTTGCCCATGCGGTAGTACAGCTCCACCGCGTCGGGCGCGGCGCCCGCCAGCTGCGCCTCCTGCTGCAGCACCTCCAGGGCGTAGGGCCAGTTGCCGCTGCGCTCGTACAGCTTGCCGAGCGCGTGCAGCGCGGGCCGGCACCCGGGGTCCACCTCCAGCGCGTGGTGGTACGTGTTCACCGCCCGGTCCACCTGCTTGAGCTGCTGGTGGTAGACGTTGCCGATCTCCACGTACAGCTCGGCCTGCTCCTGCGTGGACGTGGCCAGCTGCAGCTGCCGCTCGTAGGCGACGACCAGATCCTCCCACCGCGCCTGCACGCGCCGCAGGCGGATGAGCGTCTTGATGGCCTGCAGGTTCTGCGGATCGATTGCCAGCACGCCCTCGATGAAGGCGTCCGCGTTGGCCGGGTTCTGGTACTTGTCCTCCCAGATGCTCGCGCAGCGGAACATCACCCGCACGCGCTCGCGGTAGTCGCTGACCACCTCGAGCATGCGCTCGTAGATGCCGAGCAGCTCCGCCGGCTGATCCAGCTTCGTGTACAGGCGCTCCATCGACTCCAGCGCCTGGAGGTTGTACGGCTCGAACTCGAGCGCCTGACGGAAGGCGGCCACCGCCGCCTCCTCGTCACCGATGTCGCGCTCGTAGACGTCCGCCACCTCGATCTGGATGCGGGCCCGCTCCTCCACGGTCGCCGCCAGGTCCCGCGCCCGGAGCAGCGTGGAGGCCACCTCCCGCCACGCCTTCTGGCGGCGGTACAGCTCGGTGAGCACGCCCAGCGTCTCGGCGTCCGGCTCCAGGTCCAGCGAGCGCAGCAACGCACTCGCGGCCTCGTCGGGCTCTCCCTGCTCCTCGAAGACGCGGGCGATCTCCCGGAGGATGCCCTTGCGCGCCTCGATGGAGCCGGCGGCCTCGAGCTTCTGCTCCAGCGCGACCACGTACTCGCGCTCACGGCCCCGCCGCTGGAACATCCCCGCGAGCCCATCGAGCGCCGTGGCGTTCGTCGGGTCGAACTCGAGGATCTTCCGCAGCGCCGCCTCGGCCGCCTGCGCATCGTTCAGCTTCAGGTCATGGACGCGCGACAGCGTGGCGTACATGCGCTCGGCCAGCGGGCCACGAGGCAGCGCATCCGCCACCTCCTCGTAGACGGCGGCGAGCTCCTCGTGCGAGCCCGTCTCGTCGGCGAGCCGCTCCACCTCCTCGCGCAGCGTGTCGTCCGACGCGTCGATCTGCAGCGCGCGGCAGAGCGCCAGGAAGGCCACGTCCTTCTGGCCGAGCCGCTGCTCCTGCACCCTCGCCAGCTCCTTGAGGGTGGCCAGCTTCTCCTCTTCGGTGACGAGGTGCGGCAGGTAGCGATCCACCACCTGCGCGTAGGCACGCCAGTCATTCAGCGTCCGGTACAGCTCGCACACGCGCGCGTACGCCGTGGGGTTGGCGGGGTCGAGCTCCAGCACCTTCTCCAGCGCGCCGCCGGCCAGCTCGGGCTTGTTGCCCGCGCCCGTCCACAGGTCCGCCACCGCGAACCACGCGGCCACCGCCTGCTCACGCTCCTCGGCCTGCTGGTGCACCTGCACCTTCAGCTCGAGTGCGCGCACCGCGTCGTTGTACGCACGCAGCGAGACGAAGAGCGCATGCACGCGCTCCAGGTCCGCCACCGCGTGAGGCTCCACTTCCAGCGCGCGGCGGGCCGCGTCCAGGGCCTCCTCGCGGCGGCCCATGCCCGAGAGCACCTCGGCCAGCCGCAGGCGCAGCGCCTTCACGCCCTCGGCCGACTCCTGCAGCGGAACGAGCCGCCGCAGGATGCCCACCAGCTCCTCCGCCTGCCCCGTCTCCTCGTACAGCTCGCGCAGCGTGTCCAGCACGCCCCGGTGCCGCGCGTCGCGGTCCAGTGCGGCCTTGAGGTAGCTCACCGCCGCCTCGGGCTGCTTCAACAGCCGGTACAGCACCCGGCCCAGCCGCTCGTTGAGCCGCACCACCTCGCGCGGATCCAACGTCTGCGACAGGCGGTCCGCCAGGAGCGTGCGCAGCTCCTCGTGCCGGCCGGACTTCTCGAGCAGGGCCTCCAGCGCGGTGAACGCCTGCTCGTTGCGGGGGTTCTTCGCCAGCAGCTCGCGGTACAGCTCGATGGAGCGGTCCAGGTCCTCCAGGCCCTCGGCGGACACCTGCGCCATGCGCGTGAGGACCCGCTCACGCTCCGGACCGGTGACGCGCTCGGACTGCAGCTCGAGGATGTTGTACAGCTTGTCGTGCGCGCCGGCCGAGTCGTAGATGGTCTCCAGCAGCCGCGCCGAGGCCAGGTGTCCCGGCTCCAGCGCCAGCACCTGCTCGAACGCGGAGGCCGCGCGATCCATGCCGTCCAGCTTCTCCTGGATCAGCTGGCCCAGGCGGAAGAGGAAGCCAACCTTGTCCGCCTTCTCCTCCGCGGACGAGGCCAGCGCCTCCAGCACGTTGGCCAGCTCCGGCCAGGCCTCCAGCGCCACGTACAGCCGATCCAGCGCGGCCAGCGCCTTCTGCTGGGCCGCCGGGTTCAGCGTGCGCGCACGCTCGTAGTAGACGACGGCGCGCTCGGGCTCCTGCAGGCGCGCCTCGAACAGGTGGCCCAGCTTGAGGCACATGTCCGAGGCGTCCTTCGCCTCGGCCACGCGCGGCAACGCTTCCTCGTAGGCCACCACCAGCTCGTCGTACGAGCCGGCCGCGTCCGTGGCGCTCTCCAGCCGGGTCCGCAGCTCGCCGTCGTTCGGGTCCTCCTTGAAGGCGCGGAAGAGCGCCAGGAAGGTGAGCTCCGGCTCGCCCTGGCTCTCACGCAGCGTGGCCAGCTCGCTCAACAGCGACTTGCGCTCGAACGCGTCCGGCGACACGCCCACCCGCGTCTCAATGACGGACGCGAGCCGCGCCACGTCCCCGCTCGCCCGGAAGGCGCGCAGCAACGTCTCCACCGCGAGCAGGTTCTGCGGCTCGCGGTTCACCAGCGCCTCCAGCCGCCCCACCGCTCCGGCATGGTTGGGCTGCAGCGAGAGCACCTCGCCGTAGAGCGCCAGCGCGCCCGCCTTGTCCAGCAGCTTCGTCTCGCGCAGCACCGCCAGGCGGAAGCGCAGCTCCAGCCCCTCCTCGGGCGTCACGAGCGCGATGCGGCGTGACAGCACGTCCGCCATCTCCGGCCAGCGCTCCAGCTTCTGGCACAGCGCGTCCATCCGCGTGAGCGCGGCGGCGTCGTCCTGCTTCACGTCCAGCAGGCGCCGCAGGGTGGCCAGTGCGCCCAGCCCGTCCTGTAGCTTCTCCTCCTGGAGCACGGCGATCTGCAACAGCACCGACGCCCGGCGGGCCGGCTCCTCGGCGCTCGCGAGCTGGCGGCGCAGCACCTCCAGCAGCTCCTGCGGCGTGCCCGTGTCGGCCACGAGCCGCGCCACGCTGTCGAGCGCGTCGGTGTCCGTGGGCCGCAGCGTCAGCACCTTGCGCCACGAGGCCAGCGCCTCGTCGTCCTCGCCCAGGCGCGCCTGCAGCCGGGCCAGCGCCCGGTACAGCTCGGCACGGGCCGCGTCACCCGCCCTCGGGGCGATCTCCGAGAGGACGGCCGCGAACTCCTCGGCCGCTCCCGCCTTGTCCACCAGCGAGAGGCACAGCTCCAGCGTGCGCGCATCGTCCGCCGCGTCCCGCAGCGCACGCGTGGCGGACAGGAAGGCCATCTCCGCGTTGTCCAGCGGGCCCGCGTACGTCTCCGCGATGCGGCGCAGCAGCGCCGCGCGCTCCTGGGGCACCGGCTCGGCGGAGACGCGCGACTCCAGCATCTGCACCTGCTTGAGGTGGTCGCCCACCGACGCGAACACCGGCTCCAGTGCCAGCGCCGCCTGGCCACGCAGCGGGCTCTCCGAGCGCGCCATCTCCTCCAACGCGCCCACCGCGCCCGGGTGTCCCTCGCGGCGGCGGAGCACGTCCTGGTACAGCTCCAGCGCCCCGCGCGGATCATCCAGGCGGCTGAACTTCAGGCGGCCCAGGCGCACGCGCAGCTCGCTGCCCTCTTCCTGGGCCTTGCGCGCGTCGGCGAGCTGGATCTCCCGCTCGATGTGCTGCGCCAGCTCCGGCCAGCGCTCCATCTGCGTCAGCACGCGGCCCAGCAGCTTGAGCGCGTTGGCGTCCTCGGGCCGGCGCTCGAGGATGTCCCGGTACGTCTGCGCCGCGA
Source organism: Archangium sp. (assembly GCF_057119385.1). Classification (NCBI taxonomy): domain Bacteria; kingdom Pseudomonadati; phylum Myxococcota; class Myxococcia; order Myxococcales; family Archangiaceae; genus Archangium; species Archangium sp. The sequence continues at coordinate 103,653 of NZ_DBNGVP010000183.1, forward strand.
GCGCCTTGTCGGACAGCGTCTCCTCGGCGAGGTGCGCCAGCTCGAAGAGCAGGTTCACCTGCGCGGGCACGGACGGCTCGGCCCCCACCTGCCGGCGCATGGCCAGGGCCAGCTCGCGGTTGGCACCGGTGCGACGGTGCACGCGGGCGATGGACTCCAGCACCTGCTTGTTCTGCGGGTCGCGCCGGCTGACCTCCTCCAGCGCGCGCACCGCCAGGTCGTAACGCTTCAGGCGGCCATCGTAGATGCCCGCGAGCCGCCGCCACAGGTCGCCCGCCAGGGGCTCGGTGGCCCCGCGCTCGAGCTGATCCTCGTACGCCGCCGCGACCTCCTCGAAGGAGCCGGAGTCGGCCGCGAGCCGCTCCAGGTCATCGCGCACGCCGTCCCCCTGCGGGGCCTCGTTGAAGGCGCGCAGGCGCGCGGCGAAGGCGAGCGACGTCTGGCCCAGCGCCTCGCGCAGGGTGGCGATCTCCTGGATGCGCTCCAGCTTCCGCGCGGGCGACGTGACGGGCAGGAGGGTCTCCAACACCTCCACCAGCTTCCGGGTGTCGTTGAGCCCGCGGTAGACGGGCTCCAACAGCCGCGCCGCCTCCACGCGCTGCGCATCGACCTGGAGCATGCGCTCCAGACCCGCGACGGACTGCGGATCTCCCGGGGTCAGCGCCAGCAGATCGCGGTACGCGGTCAGCGCCTCGGCGTGGTTGCCCTCCTTCTCCAGCAACTGCGCCCGGCGCAGGATGAAGCCCCGGCGGGACTCGGCGTCCGTGGCCATCTCGGCGAGCAGATCCAACACGTCCGCCTGCTCCGCGAACCGCCGCGTCTTGGCGAACAGCTTGTCCAGGGCGAGCAACCCATCGGCCGCCCTGCGGATGGCCAGCGCCGAGCGCCACGCCTCGATGGCCTTGGCGTCATCACCCGCGGCCGCGTAGGCCTCGCCGGACTTCACCAGCAGGGCGCGCCGGGCCTCGGGGTCCGTCACCAGCGCCGACTGGGCGGCGTAGACCTCGGAGAGGCTCTTGGCGTTCTGCCCCCGCTCGTACAGACGCGACAGGGCCTCGAGCGCCTGCCGATCCTGCGGCGCGTCCTGGAGGATCTTCTTCCAGACGCTGGCGGCCTCCTCCGTCTGGCCGAGTTGCTCGCGCAGCTCCGCGGACCGGCGCAGCAGGCCGAGTGCCGAGGGATCCCCCGTGGGGAGGTCCAGACCGGCCTCTTCGTACAGCTCGGCGAGCATCTCGAAGGAGCCCGTCTCGCGCGCGAGCCGCTCCAGCTCCGGCCGCTGGCCCTCGCGATCCACGCCCTGGGAGAAGGCCTTCACCGCCGCCATGAAGGCGAGCGACGGCTGCTGCATGTCCTGCTCGTAGATGCGGCGGATGTCCGCGGCGAGCTGCACCTTCTCCGCGCTGAGGGCGGAGGCCATGCGCGCCTCGCGCAGGGCCACGCGGCGCTGGTGATCGCCCAGCCGCGCGAGCACCGGGTCCAACACCTCCAGCGCCCCCGCGCTCATCGGCACGGCGGCCTTCACCCACTCCTCGAGCGCCGCGCGGGCACCCGGGTGGCCCGGGTCCTCGGAGAGGATGCCCTGGTAGAGCTGGAGCGCGCCGTTGGGGTCATCCAGCCGGGTGCGCTTCAGCTCGGCGAGGCGGAAGGAGACCTCGCGGCCCTGGGGGCTCTGTCCCTCCTGCGTCTTGCGCAGGCCGAGCGCCCACGCCAGATCCTTCTCATGGCCTGGCTCCGCGTAGAGCCGGTCCAGGGCGACGGCGGCCTCGCGCTGGAGCGGATCCCGCTCGGCGATGGCGCGCCACGCGGCGGCGGCGCTCTCCTTGTCGCTCAGCTTCGACTCGTGCAGCAGGGCGGCCTCGCGCAGGTACGCGAGCTGCTCGGCCACCTCGGGCGCGGCGGCGGCGAGCTTCTCCAGCACCTCGGCGAGCGCGGCCCACTCCTCACCCGCGCGGTGCAGGCGCTGCAGCGAGCGCAGGCAGTCGAGGTTGCCCGGCTCCAGCGCCAGCAGCGCACGGAGCGACTTCAGCGCGGCGTCACGGTCGTCGAGCTTCTTCTCCTGGACCTCGGCCAGCTCGCGCAGCAGCCCCGCCCGGGCGGGACCGACGCTCCCCTCCTCCGTCAGCTCGATGATGATTTCCGCGTAGGCGTCCAGCGAGTCCGCGTCCTCGGCGGCCTGACGAGCGGCGGCGCGCAGCGGCATGTCCCCCGGCGCCAGGCGCAGGGCCCGGGCGAGCGAGGCGAAGGCCAGCTCCGGCTGGCGCAGCTGCGTCAGGTGCACCTGCGCGGCCTGACGGAGCACCAGCACGCGCGAGGCGTCATCGCGCGCCACCTCGGCGAGCACGTCCAGCGCGGCCACCAGCTTGCGGTGGTCCTTGGTGGCCTCGTAGGCGGGAATGAGGGCGCGCGCGGCCTCCTCGCGGGCGTTGCCGGAGCCGAGCATTCCCTCGAGCGCGGCACGGGCGTCCACGTCGGAGGGACGCTGGCGGAGGATGTCCGCGAAGCTGCGCACCACGTCGGTGCGGTCGCCCGACGAGTCCTGCAGCACCTGCGAGCGCTTGAGCGTCAGGCGCGCCACACGGTCCAGGTCACCCGCGTCCTCCGCGAGCGCGATCTGCCGCGCGAGCACCTCGCCCAGCTCCCGGTTGCGGCCGGCCTTCTCGTACAGCTCGGCCAGACGCGGCAGGTGACGCACCTCGTCCGCACCGGAGTGGATGGCGGCCTGGAGGGCCTCGGCGGCCTGGAGCGGCCGGCCCAGCCCGGCGTTGAGCTCCACGAGCTGCATCTGCAGCTCCACCTTCTCCGCCTTCGTGGCCGTGGAGATCCGCTTGCGCAGCAGGGCATCCGCGTCCGCCGCGCGCCCCGCCTTGCCGTACAGGTTGATCAACCGGCCGAGCACCTCGGGCGACTCGGGCTGCCGCTGCAGCGCCGTCTCCAGCGAGCCGATGGCCTCCGGGAGCGCCCCGGACTGCTCGGCCAGCGTCGCCGCCTCGGACAGCAGCTGCACCGTGAGCGCGGGCGCCTCCGCCTCGGTGGCCAGCGCCCTCAGCACGCGCACCAGCTCGGCGTGGGAGGACAGGTCATGCGCCAGACGCGCCGCCTCGGCGCGGTTCACCTCGTCCGCGGGCGCCTCGCGCAGGGCCTTCACGCGCAGGTCGAAGGCCGCCCGGCCATCGACCAGCTGCTTCTCCTGGATGGTGGCGATCTGCCCGGACAGCCGCTGCCGCAGCGCCACGTCCTTCGTGGCCTCGAGCTGCTGCAGCATCGCGGACACCTGGCGCTGGTGGTCGCCCGTGCGGCCGTAATGGCCCGCCAGCGCCTCGGAGATCTCCGCCGTGCGTACGCCGGCCGCCGAGAGCCGCTCGAGCCCGCCCAGCACCACGCCCGTGGCCACGTTCTCCGCGAGCAGCTGGAGGAAGATGCCCACCGCGTCCTGCGGCCGGTTCAGGCGCTCGGCGTACAGCCGGGCCTGGCGCGCCGCCCAGTCGCTGCGCTCCACCTGCGTCTCGGCCAGCTTCGCCAGCTTGCCGGCCAGCGCCGCGGCCTCCTCGAACTTCGACAGCGCCACGCACACCGCCTGCAGGCGCCGCACGGGGCCCGGATCGTCCGGAGAGAGCTTCACCAGCTCGCGCACCATCGGCTCCAGCTCGACCGGGGCCACACCGGTGGCCTCGCGCCGGGAGATCTCCGCCTCCAGGCGCGCCTTCGGGTCATCCGCGAGCGCGGCGGCGGCCCGGAGCGACTTCACCGCTTCCTGCGCGGCGCTGTCACCCGGCGCACGCGCGAGCACCTCCCGCCAGGCCGCCTCGGCGCCCGCGGGATCCGCCAGCGTGCCCTGCAGCAGCTGCGCGAGGTGCCGCCAGAGCACGAGGGCCGACTCGGGAGGCGCGACCACGGCCGCCCGGCGCAGCGCCACCGCCAGGGCGGGCTCCGCGTGGGCCTTGCCCGCGTGCTCCATCACGGAGTCCAGCAACATGGGACGGCCGGGCTCCAGCGCCAGGGCCCGGGCGAGCACCTCGAAGGCACCGCGCGCGTTGTCCGCCTCCTCGTAGAGGAGCGCGAGTCCCTCGCAGAAGGCCACGCGCTCGGCGCGCGGGCGCGGGGCGAGCAGCGCCAGGTCCAGCAGCGGCTCCATCGCCTCGAAGTTCTCGTCCTCCGCCAGCAGGCGGGCCAGCTGGAAGGCCGCGAGCGCGTTGGCCGGATCCAGCTTGAGCGCGGCCTCGAGGTGCGCGCGCGCCGCGTCCCCGTTCTTCTGGTGCAGGCAGAGGTCCGCCAGCCGCAGCCGCAGGGCCACCTGCGTCACGCGCTCCTTCACCGTGCCGAGGTAGCGCTCCAGCATGGCGAGGGCCTCCGCCGCGCGGCCCTGCTCCAGCAGCAGCTCGGCACCGAGGCTCGCCACGTCCGCGCGCGCCGGATCCACGCTGGTGGCCTTCTCGAAGGCGGCGAGCGCACCGGCCGCGTCGTTGAGCCGGGTGAGGCGCAGCGTGCCCAGCCGCAGCCACAGGTCCACCTGGGCGTTGCGCTCGCGCGCCTCGCCCGCCATCGCCTCGAACCAGCTCTGCGCTGGCCCGAAGTCACCGTTGCGCTCGGCCACGCGCTCGATGAGGTTGAGGGCCTCGGGCATGCCGGGCCACAGCAGGAAGCAGCGATCCAGCGCCTCCTTCACCTTGTCCGTGGCGGCCGGCTCGTACCAGGCGTGCAGCTTGGCCACCAGCAGGGACAGCCGCGCCGCGCTCTTGCGGTCGCGCTCCTCCAGGGACATGCCGCGCAGCATGCGCGCGCGCTCGCGCCACGCCTGCTCGAAGCGCTGCAGCGTCTGCGTGGCCTTCTCCGCCCGGGCGTTCTGCGGCTCCAGCTCCCGCACGACGGCCAGCGCCTGCTGGGCGAGCACGTGCTCGGTGGGATCCTCCACCAGCCGCTCGGCGAAGGCGGCGTACTCCTCCACCATGCCCTCGCCACCCAGCGCGGCCCGCTCCCGCTCCAGCGACTCGAAGACGGGCTGGAAGCGCTCCTCGGACATCAGGAGCTGACGGGCACGCTTGAAGGTGGCGCGCTCCGGCTTCGCGCGCGCCGCCCGCTGCAGGCACAGCACCGCGCGATCCCTCCGGAACAGCTTCTGCTCGTGGAGGTTGGCCGCCTTCATGAACAGGGACGCGGCCTCGTCGCCCTGGCTCAGGCCACCGAGCCGCTCCAGCACGTCCACGAGCCCGGCCATGTCCTGGCGCGCCTCGTAGACGATCTTCAGCCCGCGCAGCACGGGCCGCGGATCCTCGGCGATCAGCAGCGCGCGCCGCAGCAGCTCCTCGGAACGGCCGGGGTTGCGCAGCCGCTCGTAGGCAAGCTGTCCCGCGCGCACGAGCACCCGAACCGCTTCCGCGTTCGGCGTCTCACGCGCGCGTCCCTCGTAGAGACGGATGAGGTCCTCGACGCGGCCAGCCTTCTCGAGTGAAGCCTCGACCTCGGCGAAAGGCCGGTCGGAAGCGACACGCTCAGCGGGTCGACGGAGGTTCGACTGATCCATGAAGGGCGGGCCTCGCGAAAGAAAGGGGCGGGAGCGGACTCTACAGCCCGCTCACCGCCCCCAGCAATCACGTAAATCCCGCCAACTGTCGAGATTTATTGGCTTTCTTGCTCGTTTGCAGCCGGAGCGGACGAGCTCGCCTCGGAGTCCTTCGCGCCCTCGGCCCCAGTCTCTTCAGCCTCTTCGGCGGCCGCGGCGGCATCCGCGGGCCGCTTGGGCGGCGGAGTGGCGGGCAGGGCCTGGGCACGCTGCACGCCCGCGTCGTCACCCAGCTTGGTGAACAGTTCGGTGGCCTTGTCCCGCAGCTGGAGCTCCTCGGCCAGGGCGGCGGCCTTGGGCAGGTGGCCGATCTGCTCGTAGAGCACCATGGCCTTCTCCTTGCGGCCGATCTCCTCGTAGAGCGCCGCCGCGGTGGCGGACTCCCCGAGCAGCTCCAGCCACCGGGCACGGCCGGCCGGCTTGTTCTCCGCCTCGGCGCGGGCGAGCTCCTTCTGCGCCAGGGCCTTGGCCTCGTCCGTCAGCTTCAGGCGGTTGAGGAAGTGGAAGGCCTTGGGAGGCGGCAGCGTCCCGAGCACCTCCACGGCCTCCTTGCCGCGGCCGGCGTTCACCAGCAGGGTGGCCGCACCGAGCCGATCCCCGCGCTCGACCAGGGCCTTCACCTCCAGGTCCCGGACGCGGTTGGCCGCCGCGAAGTCGCGGGTGCGCTCGTACGCCTTGCGCGCCAGCGCCAGCTTCCCGGCACGCTCGTAGGCGAGCGCCGCCTGATCGAACTGACGGGCCCGCTCGTACAGCCGGGCGACGTTCTCGAAGTCACCCTTGCCGATGTAGATCTCCATCAGCAGCTCGTAGGCGCCGGCCTTCTCGAGCACCTGGGGGAGCTGCTCGGCGGGGACCGTCGCCATGAGGCGGCGGGCGGTGTCGTTGTCCTTGCCCGCCAGCGCGACGCGCAGCGCGCTCTTGATGTCCCCACCGGCCTCGAAGAGCCGGACGGCATCGGCGAAGGAGTTGTTGCGCTCGTGCATGCGCGCCGCGTCGCGGGTACGGCCCATGCCCTCGAGCTGCTTCGCCTGCTCCGACCAGTCACCCGTCAGCTCGGGCAGCGGCTGCCGGCGCTCACGATCGCCACGATCCCGGCGCTCGCCCTCGGGACGCTCGCCGCGCTCCCGGCGCTCGCCGCGCTCAGGACGCTCCCGGCGCTCACCCTCACGGCCTTCCCGGCGCTCGCCGCGCTCACGACCCTCGCGGCGATCACCCCGCTCACGACGATCACCGCGCTCACCCTCCCGGCGCTCCCCCGCGGGAGGACGGGCGGCGGCGGGCTCCTCGCGCTCGGGCTGCGGCTCGCGGCCGCTCAGCGCGAAGGCCGACGAGGCCCGCTCCGCATCGCCCGCGGCGCGCCAGGCACGGCCCACCAGGTACATGACGTCCACGTAGGCCTGGAACTTCTCCTTCGCCGGATCCGCCGCGGGAGCGGCCGCACCCTCCGCGGGAGCAGCGGCCTCGGCACCCTCCGCCGCAGCAGCGGCCTCACCACCCGTGGCCTCCGCGGGAGCCGGAGTGGCCTCGGCGGCGGCCTCTGGAGCGGCACCGGACTCACCGGCCGCCGAAGCCTCGGGCTGGGGCGGCCGCGTCTGGCGCTGCACGCGCAGCAGCGTGGTGATGAGCCGGCCACGCACGTTGAGATCCAGCTCCTCGAGCGACTTCACCCGCATGGTGCGCAGCGAGCGGACGATCGACTCGAGCGGCGACTTCTGGGCGGCGAAATCGCTCTTGCCCAGCGCCTTCTCCAGGGTGCTCAAATCAGCGATGACGCGCTGGCCCGGACCGATGGGGCCTTCCGCGCGATCGCGCCCACGGCCCCGGGGACCATCGCCCCGGCCGCCGCGGCCGCCGTCACGACCACCGAAACCGCCGTCACGACCACCGAAACCACCACCCGGACCCTCACGGCGCGGACCCTGACCGGGACCTGCGCCCGGGCCCCGCCCACCGCGCGGTCCACCGCTTCCATTCTCCTGAGGCACGTGATTCTCCCGCTAAAACGCGTAGCGAAGGTTCGGCGTCACCGCGAACCCGAATGACTGAGACTTGACGAAGAAGCTGCCCGTCACCTCGATACCTACCGAGAAGTGGCGAAGGCGTGTGTAGTACTCCAGTCCCGGTCCGGCGAATACCAGAATGTCGGGGTCCGGCAGGAGTTGCTGCGGCCTGAACAGGGCGTACCCGGCACCGCCGCGGACGTAGATCCACGTGCGCTGGACGTCCTGGGCATCGGCCAGGCCCACCAGGTGGAAGCGAGCCACCGCGCCGGGCACCAGCATGGAGAAGTCGCCCGAGGCCGCGCCTCCCGAGTTGCCCACGTACTCGGAGCCCGCCCGGTTGGAGGCACCCATCACGAAGACGCCCAGCGACAGGCGCTCGCCGATGTCCACGCCCAGCTCCACCTGGGCCATCTGCCCGGGAGAGAAGGGCCGCGGGCCCGAGGTGGACGGCGGGTTGACGACGAAGAACGGGCCACCGAGCACCGACAAGTAGATGCCGCGCTCGATCTCCTCGAAGGACTCGGCCGGCCTGTCACCGGCGGCCTGCGCATGCGCGAGCGCGGGGAGGGCCAGAGCGGCGCAAACGACGAAGGGGCGGAAGGCTTTCATGCGGGGGCGGACGTTAGCCCAGCAGCGCCGGGACGCCAGTGCCAAAAAGCAGGATGGGCGGCCCCGCCTCGGCGGAACCGCCCACCTGAACCTTTTCACTGCTCGGCGGAAGCTACTCGCCGGCCGCCTTGAAGATGAACGGATAGGTGACCGTCACCGAGCCCCCGCCCTTGGGCTTGGGGAAGGCCCAGGTGCGGACGCGGCCGGCCACGCACTGCTCCAGCTCGGGGTTGCCCGCGGTGGACTGGGCCACGGAGGAGCTGATGACGTTGCCCTCGGCGGCGATGATGAAGCGCACGGACACCTTGCCGCCCAGCTTCGGGAAGCGGTTGAGCAGGCTCTCGTAGCAGTACTTGATCTGCGACTTGTTGCGCTGGATGACCTGGCGGATGAGCTCCTTGTCGAGCGAGCCGCTCACCGTGGCGTCCTCGGCCGCGATGCCCACGTCCACGCTCTGCTTGCCACCCAGGCCGCCCACGCCGGAGCCGTAGCCGCCCATGCCACCACCACGGCCCTTGGTGCCGACCGCGCCGATGCCGATGACGTCACCGCCACCACCGCCACCACCGCCGCCGCCCTTCAGGCCGAGGCCACCGAGGCCGCCCACCATGCTGCCCTTGCCGACCAGGCCGCCCATGGCGCTCTTCAGATCACCACCGAGACCGCCACCGCCGAAGAGGCTGGAGGCGCCGCCCTTGCCACCGAAGATCTTGGCCGCCATGTTCTTGGCCGCCGCCTTCTTGTCGGGCTTGGCGTTGGACGCGGGCTGGTTCTGCTTCACGACCTCCTTCTTCCCGCTGTCCTCCTTCTTCGCCGCCTTGGCCTTCTCGGCCTGCTTCTCCGCCTTCTGCTGGTTGAGCTTCTCGAGGAACTTGTTCTTCTGCGTCTCGGGCGGCTTGACGATGAGCTTGGCCAGACGCGAGTTGTTGCCCGCCAGCTCGTCCGCGAACTCGTCACCGGCCGCGGCGTGGTTGGCCGCCGCGATGACGAACATGGAGGCGAGGAAGAACATCACCAGGAAGATGTTGATGACGGCGAAGTCCATCGACTCGCCCAGCGCGGCGATGGCGCGCTTGGGCACGGGCTCGAAGACGGCCTCCAGCGTCACGCCACCCAGGTCCACCCAGAGGAAGTCATCCTCCTTGAGGGTGAGCGCGTAGGCCTCGCCCTCGTGGGTGGCCTTGCCGGACTCGATGACGGCCTTGAGGTCCGAGGTGTCGCCCTTGCGGGTGAGCTCGCCCTTCATCTTGCCGGTGAAGAGCACGGTGAAGCCCTGGCCGTCGGTGCGCACCACCTCGAAGCGCTCACCGCCCAGCTTGGCGTCACCCATGATGAAGTCGACGCCCTTGGCGGAGCCGACGCTGAAGGAGCGCTTCTGGCCCGGGGCGAGGAAGAAGTCGCCCACGCGCTGGTCGCCCCACATGAAGTGCAGGCCCAGGCCGAGCGGACCGTTGCCCTTGCGGGCGATCCGGCGCACGCGCGGAGCGGGCTCGGCGGGAGCGTGCTCCACGGGAGCGGCCACCGGCTGCGCGGCGGCCTTCGGCGCGGGAGCGGCGGCCACCGGCTGCTGCACCACCACCGGCACGGGGGCGGGCGTCACGGCGGCCGCGGCGGCCGGGGACACCGCCGCCTGGGACAGGCCCACGGCCAGCGGCGTCTCGGGCACGGGGGCCACGGGAGCCGGGGTCGGCGCGGTGCTCGCCGCGGCGGTCGCCAGGTTCACCGCGGCCACGGCGGCGGGATTCTCCAGGCGGATGGTGGTGCCACCGACCTTGATCTCATCGCCGAAGGACAGCTGTCCCTTGTTGACGCGCTTGCCGTTGACGTAGGTGCCCTCGACGCTGCCCATGTCGATGATCGACAGGCTGCCGTCTGCGGCCACCTCGATGACGGAGTGGATGCGGCTGACCTTCTCGTCCTCCAGGCACAGGTGTGCGGAGGCGAGACGGCCGATCTTGATGATGTCGCGCTCGAAGTCCTTGGCGGTGACGAGGGTGTCACCCTTGAAGACCTTGAGTGTCAGAGGGACGGGCATGGAAATTCCCCAGTTGGCTTTCGGCGATCTCTAGGACAACGCGTGCGGTGGCGGGTTCCCGGCTTTTTTCTACAGCTCACCCACCGACTGCATCACCTTGTCCTCGAAGTCCTCGCGGATGCGGATCAGGTTGGAGTGCTGGACCTTCTTGCGAGCCTCGACGTACTCGCCATCCGGCTTGGTGAGGTCACCCTCGATGGTGTCGTCCTCGAAGTCGATGGACTGGGAGCCGCCCTTCTGGGCCTTGCCCCCACCCCCACCGGCCTCCCGGCGAGGAGCACTCTCCCCCTCGTCCTGGGCAACGGCCGGGCTCACCGCGAGTACCACGCACAGCATCAGGAGCTTCCGCATGACTTTCTCCGAGCGGTTCCCCCTCCGGGGTTCCGCAGTACGTCCGCCAGCGCCGGAATCCGGCGCCAGCGGACGAAGGTTCGCATCAATCCCCCCACCCTCGCCACACACTCCTAGAAGATGTCGTCAGACGGTTCGGTCGGTTCCGTCTTGGCTGGATTCTTCTGCGCAGGTGCGGCGGCGGGCTGCTGGCCGGCGGCGGGCGGGGCGTCGGCGGCGGGAGGCGGGGTGCCACCGGCCGGGGTGGTCTGAGGCGGGGCGTCGGTGCCCGAGGCGGGGGTGACGGTGCCACCCTGCCTGGCCTCCTCGGCCTTCATCGCCTCCTGCTGCTGCTTCTGGAGGGCCTCGAGCTGCTTCTGCTGCTCCTCGGCGGCCACGGCCTCGCGCTGGGCCTGGACGATGGTCTCGGCCTCGCGCAGCAGCCCGAAGATGGGGTGCTCGGCGTTGAGGGCCACCTCACCGCCGGACATGGCGATGTACTTGCGGTACAGCTCGATGGCGCGCTCCGGAGCACCCTTGTGGCGGTGCAGCAGGACGGCGCGGTTGAAGTGGACGGCGGCCATCTTCGGGTCGAGCTTCTCCGCCTCGTCATACTCCTGCATGGCCTTGTCCAGCTGGCCCTGGCCCTTGTAGGCGATGCCGAGGTTGAGGTGGGCGGCGGCGTTCTTGCTGTCGGCCTGGAGGATGCGGCGCAGGTGCTCCTCGGCGCCGGGGTAGTCCTCCGAGTCCAGCTCCATCTGCGCCAGCTGCACGCGCGAGGGCACGTAGTCGGCGCGGACCTCGATGGCGCGCTTGAAGGACAGGCGCGCGGCGTCCTTCTTGTCCTCCTGCAGGAGGACGAGGCCGATGGTGTGGTGCAGCTCGGGATCGTTCTGGTCGATCTTCATGGCGCGCAGGGCCACCAGCTTGGCCATGGCCAGCTGCTTGCGCTCCAGGTAGCTGCGCATCATCACCTTGTAGGCGGTGACGGACTGGGGCTCGCGCATGAGGGCGGCGCGCGCCAGCTCCATCGCCTTCTCCTGGTCACCGGTCTGCCGGTAGATCTCCGCCAGACGGGCGCGGGCGTTGCCGTCGTCCGGGTAGATCTTGAGGATGCCCTGGTAGATGGACACCGCGCCGGAGATGTCGCCCGCGTTCTGGGCGATCACCGCCAGGTTCTCGGAGGCCTGGCGCAGGGTGGGCTTCTTCTTGAGGGCCGCCTGGTAGCGGGCAACGGCCTCCTGGGTGTTGCCCTGCCGCTCGGCGAGGACACCCAGGTTGTACTCGGCCTCGGCCACGTTCGGGTCCGCGTCGAGCGCGGCCTTGAACTTGCGCTCGAGCGACGGGTAGTCGAGAGCGTTGGCCTTCTTCTGGGCCTCCAGCGCGCCGAGGGCGTCCTCGAAGAGGAGCTTGGCGCGGTTGGAGATGGGGGGCGGCTCGTTGGACTTGCTCGTCTTGCCACCGGTGGTGCCGGTGTTGCCGGTGGTGGCGGCAGTGGTGCCCGCGCAGCCCGCGGCGAACAGCGCCGCGAGCGCGGCCAGGAGGATTGAGCGCATCATGGGGGGGCGATTCATTAGAGGAAGTCCTCCGGTTCCTGCTCGTCCGTCCCGGCCTTCTTGGGCGTCCCCTCCTTGGTGGGAGCGGACGGACCATCGACCTGGGTGGCCGTCTGCTGCTGCAGCCGCCTGGCCAGATCCGACACGTCCTCGGCGGCCTCCTGCGTCTGCGTCTGCTCGGCCGTGGCCGTCTCGACGACGGGCGGCGGCACGTCCTGGATGGCGGTGAGCAGGTCTCCACCGATGACGAGGTCATTGCCCTTGGAGAGGGCCACCTTCTCCTCGACCATCATGGGGAACTGATCCGGGCGGTAGGTGGTGCGCAGCATCTTCAAGCTCTCGGCCGCGCAGTTGTTGAAGATGTCCAGCTCGCGGGCCTTGGCCACGGCGTTGCCGAAGGCCTCGGCGGCGCTCTCCTTGAGGGGCTGGGCGTTGTTGCCGAACTCCTCGCGCAGCGCGCCCTCCGTCTCCTCGTCGATGCCCGGGGGCATGGGCGCGTTGATGAGCTTGTCCGCGAAGTTGTCGTAGACGAGACCCAGGCGGTGCAGGGCGCAGATGCCGGGCTCGGCGGCGCCGATCTGCACCGTCTGCACGTACTTCTTCTCCACCACCGCGCGCGAGTCGTTCTTGTCCTTGATGGAGGCCTTGAACTTCTCCGGGCTGGCCGGGCGGCCCCAGGACAGCTTCACGCGCGAGTAGAACTGGAAGTCCGGCTCCACGCTGCGGAACTGGGCGCGGGCCACGGGCTCCAGCGCCGGCTTGTCCAGCGACGTCTGCAGACGCTTGGGCAGCTTCTCGTAGTAGTCGAGGATGCGGGCGTAGAGGCGCTCGGTGTCCTTGGGACGGCGCAGCTTGTTCTCGTAGATGTCGACGATGCGGCCCTCGGCCATGAGGAACTTGCTGGGGCTGCGCATGTACTGGCGCTCGTACTCCTCCAGCTGCGTCATGGCCTTGATGTAGTTGCCCGTCTTCTCGTGCAGGTCCACGATGGCCAGGAACACGTCCTCGGCGTCCTTGGCCTTGGGCCAGAGCGTCAGGTAGCGCTCGCGCAGGGTCAGGGCCTCCTTGAGCTGGCCGAGCCCCTCGCGGTAGGTGGCCGCGTTGAAGAGCGCCACCTGGGCCTTGGACTCCTCCCACTTCTGCGGGGCGCCGGGCTTGTCGGACACCACCACCGGAGCCTTGCCCTTGCCCTTGCCCTTCTTGGCGCGGGAGGGGGCCGGCCTGGCGGCGCCACCACTCTTGCTGGCCTCGTAGCCGTCCACGTACTGCTCGTACACGTCCGCGGACTCGAGGAAGTCACCGATGGCCTCCAGCGCCTCCGCGTTGTTGTAGATGCACTCCGGCACGAAGCGCGAGGACGGGTACTGCTCGATGATGCGCTGGCGGACCTGGATGGCCTTATCCAGCATCTTCGCCTTGTAGTAGTCCACCGAGGCGTTGAAGAGCGCCACGTCGGCGATCTCCGTCTGCGGGAAGTCCGCCACGAAGGACAGGTAGGCCTCGGCCGCCTTGGCGAACTGGTTCTTGGCCTCGAGCTGGCTCACCAGCTTGAAGGCGGACTGCTCGATGACCTTGGAGAGCTCGTCACGGAACTTGCCGGTGGCCAGCTTGTCGTTGGCGTAGAACTTGCGCGCCCACTCGTTCACCTTCGCCCAGTCCTCGAGCAGGTTGTACGAGTCGAGGATCAGGTTGGCGGCGATCTCCGCGGCGCGCTCGCCGGTCTCGAACTTGTACTCGGGCGAGCCGAGGGCGATCTCGCTGAAGCGCAGCACCGCCTCGTCGAAGTGGTTGTGGCGGTAGTAGATGTTGGCCGCCTTGAAGGCGATCTCCACCTTCTTGTCGCCCTTGGGCACGTACTTCAGGTAGCGCTCGCAGGCCTCCAGCAGGTCCTTCTTGCCCTGCGGGATGTTGGCCTTCTTGCGGATGTCCTTGCTGATCTCGTCCTTGAAGAGCCCCTTGGCCTCGGCGTCCTTCACCATCTCGTCATAGGCGAGCACGGCGTTGTACGCGGCGTTGCTCAGCCACTTGCCCGGCTTGCCGGGCTTGGGGTTGCCCTTCTCGTCCTTGGCCTCCAGCTGCTTCACGTCCTGCAACACGACGAGCGTGTAGTTGGCCGCGGCCTTGTCGAACTTCTGGAGGTTGTCGTTGAGGAGCTCGGCCCAGAAGAAGCGCAGGTCATACGCCTTGGAGCTCTCCGGGAAGAGCGTGAGGTAGTCCGAGTAGATCATGTCGGCGTAGCCGAACGTGGCCTCCTCGCGCGTCTTCTTCGCCTCGTTGTGCCAGGTGACGGCGAGGTTGGACAGGGTGCGCTCGGCCAGATCCTTGGCCTCCTCGAGCGCCTTCTTGTCCTTCTCCTCCTTGATGACGCCGGAGCCCTCGACCTCCTTCATGATCTTCACGAGCCGGCGCACCTGCGTGACGGTGCGCTCCTTGTTGCCCATGCGGAGGACGATGTCGACGATGCGGCCCTGGAAGCCCGGGGCCTCGGGGGAGAGCGGCTTCTCCTTGATGAGGGTGTTGTAGGTGATGGCCGCCTCGCGGTCCTTGCCCTCGCCGTAATACATGTTGGCCAGGGTGCGCATCATCGCGAAGCGGTCGTCCGGGTTGGTGGCGACCTTGGAGAAGTCCTCGCGGGCCAGCGTCACGTCACCCTCGCGGGCGTAGGCGCGGACGTAGTCGGTGCGCGCCTCGCGCACCAGCGAGCTGCCCTTCTTGTTGGCGCCGCCGTCCTTCTCCACGGCCTGCGCGCCCGCCAGCTCGCCGTAGAGCACCACGGCCTTCCACTTGTCCTTGGCGTTGGCGTAGTCGGCGAGGTTGAAGTAGCACCAGCCCTGCTTGTAGAGGGCGAAGGCGTACACCTGGCTCTCGGGGAACTCGGCGGCCTTCTTGTAGGCGGCGAGCGCCTTCTCCAGGTCCGCGTGCTTGCCCTTCGAGTTGTTGAAGTAGTACTCGCCGAAGGCCAGCCAGGCGTCGGGGATGTACTTGGACTTCGGGTGCTTCTCCACCAGGCGCTTGAAGGCCACCAGCGCCTTGCGATCCTGGCCGTCCTCCATCAGGTACGTGCCGAGGAAGAAGAGCACCTCGTCCGAGCGCTCGAAGTCCGGGTACTCCTGGACGATCTTCGTGTACTGCTCGAGCGCGAGCTTGCCGTACTGCTTCTGGCGGGTGAGGAGCTCGGCCTTGCCCGCCTTGGCGCGGCTCTGGCCCGCGGCGTCCCCGCGGTTCATCGCCGCGATGAGCTCGTCGTCCTTCCGGTTCGCCTCGAAGAAGTAGAACTTCGACTCCTCCCAGTACAGCTCGCCCAGGCGGAAGAGCAGCGCGGGCTGCTCCTTCTGGTCCGCCGAGAGGGAGATGATCTTCTTGAGCGACTCGATCTGCTCGCGGCGCTTGGTGGCGACCTGGCCTTCCACGCCGAGGCGGAACTGGTCGTATTGGAGGGCGGGCGCGTTGTCCTGCTTCTCCTTCTTGCGGCTGATATCGCCAGCGAGCGACTTGTCCACCACGGCCGTGGAGCTCTTCTTGCCGAGGTTGGCGTCGCGCGGCGCTTTCTTGTCCTGCGCATTGGCCGTCGTGGCCAGGAGCAGAAGGCTGAGGAGGAGCGTGCGGCGCATGGGTTTCCTCTGCGGGGGTCTTCCGTCGCGGTTCCTCGCCTGCTCGGCAAGTGTCCGGGACTCTTCGGGAATTTCCATCTGGAAGGCGCGCACTATGCGCGGTGCGTTGGGGCCGGTCAACAGCCCCTTGGGGGCATGCCGGGCTGCTTGGACCCAGCCGGAAAGTTTTCAGAAGGGCTGTGCGAAAAGCGTTCTCCGGGTTGCTCTGTCAGTCCCTCCTGGTAAGGGGGAATCTTGCGCCCGGCCGTCCGGCTGCCCACCAGGGAGATGTCGCACCACATGAGCCTCCTGCCCGAGAGCGCCAGCTTCGAAGAGCTGGTGCAGGACTACTTCCTCGCGATACGCGGCAGCGGATTGATGCTGTCCGCGCTCGACGTGGAGCTTTTGACGTCCTGGGCCGAGCAGGGAGTTCCCTTCGAGGTGGTGGCGCGGGGCATCGCCCGCTCGGCGGAGAAGGCGCTGTGGGACGCGCGCCCCGGCGAGCCGGTGCTGCGCAGCCTCCGGGCCTGCCGCAAGCAGGTGGAGGCGGAGATCAAGAAGCACCGCGAGCGCACCGCGGGCGCGGGCACCGAGAGCAGCCGGCGCACGGCCCGGATGCGCTCGTGGGAGGAGCAGCGCCACGCCCAGCTGCAGGCCTCGCTGGAGCGGCTGGCCGAGCGGGAGCCGGCGCTGGCCCCCCGCGTCCACCGGCTGCTGGAGGCGGTGCTGCACGAGGTGCCCACCGAGTTCGCGCGGATGGAGGCCCTGGAGACGCTGGTGGGGCTGATGCTGCTGCGCGCCCTGCCCTTCTCCGAGCGGCGCGAGCTGTGGCGCACGGCCCGGGGGGAGGACATGGATCAGCAGTACATGTCCTTCCGCGCCCGGCGGCTGGCCCGGCGCTTCCGGCTGCTGGCGGTGGTGCGCCGGCGGCTGGGGCTGATGGATGCCTAGAGCGGTAGGTGGGTGAACGTCCGTGTAGCAGGCTGACGAGCGTCAGGGCGCTCTGCTATGGCCTGCGGACATGGGCACCAAGGCGAGCGGCGAGGTGTGTGGCGAGTGTGGGGGGCGAACGTACCTCATCGAGCGGCGCGGAGACCGGGCGCAGGCACGGGTGTGCACGTGCTCGGCCCGGTGCGGGCTGTGTGAGGGACGCGGGTACGCGTACGAGACGCGCGAGGAGACCTTCAGCGCGAAGGTGGGCCCCAAGCGCTACGAGGTGCTCGTGCCGTGCGTCTGCCAGCACCGGGCGAAGCGCATGGAGCACTTCAACCAGGTGGGGCTGCCCGGCGTGGCGGCGCACGCGAGCTTCGAGAACTACCGGGCCTTCAACGAGGCACAGGATCGGGCGCGCAACCTGGCGATGCACTTCGCCCACCACTACGCCAAGGGCGGGGTGAACAAGGGCTTCATCCTCAGTGGCCCGGTGGGCACGGGGAAGACGCACCTGCTGGCGGCCACGCTCAAGCACCTGGTGCTCGAGGTGGGCCTGGAGGCGCGCTACGTCGAGATCTCCCTGCTCTACGCCACCATCCGGCGCGGCTTCCAGGAGGGCAAGAGCGGCGGGGAGATCATCGGCCCCCTGTCGGACGTGGAGGTGCTGGCCATCGACGAGATGGGCAAGGGGCGCGGCAGCCAGTTCGAGATGGAGACGCTCGATGAGCTGATCGCCCGGCGCTACAACGCGGGGCGCACCACCCTCTTCGCGACGAACTACTCGCTGGAGCCGGAGCGCAAGAGCGTCCGGACCGCGGCACCGAGCGGCTACCGCAGCACCGAGGACGCGAAGACCGCGGCCCGCGACGTGGAGCTGCTGCGCGAGCGCGTGGGCGAGCGCATCTACAGCCGCCTGTGCGAGATGTGCGGCTTCGTGGAGCTGCCCAAGGAGACGCCGGATCAGCGGCGCATGCGGCAGGAGCTGGACGTGCGCCCGGGACCTCCTCCGGGCGGCATGCGCGGCCCGGGACGCTGAAATCGTGGGCTCGAGGCGACGAATTCAGGACTGCTCGGGCTTGAGCAGTCCCTCTTGAGCGGCGTACTGCCGCGTCGTCATCAACTCCTCGATGAGCTCGTGGGAGTCCGGAAACATCTTCTCCGCCAACTCTCCCAGCCGGAGCGCCTTCTCCAGTGTCTCCTTCGTTCGCTCGGCATTCCAGTACCGGATCAGCCCCCACCACGCGTCCTTGAGCGTCACCGAAGCCTTGGCCGCGGCTTCCTCGTAGAGCTTCGCGGCCTCGTGCGAGGAGTCACGATAAGTATCCAGGAAGAAGCCCAGTTCCACGAGGGCGGGAGCGCCGCGGTAGGACCCCTGGACGGCCTGCGCCAGAAGCCGCTGAACCTCCGCGAAAGCGGGCTCCGGGTCCTGCCCCTCATCCGGTGCGGTCCAGAGCCTCCGTTGCAGCAACCAGGCGAGGAACAGGGCGTTCTGCGTGAACGCAGGGCAGGTCTCGGCCAGCTCACGGTGCAACCGGAGCTGCTCCTCGCTCGGCCGGGCGATATCTCCCGACTGCCGGGCTGCTTGGAACCTCGCTATCAACTCCTCGAGTCCAGGGTGCGCCATCGCTCACCTCACCGTTCCCATCTTCTCCATCAAGCGCTCCCAGCCTGTGAGCCGGACTCATCCCGTGGGGCCGTAGCAGCGCCGGTATGGCCGCAGCCCCAGAGGGACAGCACTACGAACACACCGAGAAGCCAGCGCCGTTTGGACATGTCCCTCTCCGCGGATCACCAGGGCCACTCCCGGGATTGTAGCCCAAGGAGCGGAGTCGCTCCGATGAAACCGCGGAGAGCTGACAGGCTCAGCTCACGGCGTGATGGCGCGCAGCAGCGCGTTGCCCGATTCCGCCACGTACAGCGTTCCGTCCGGGCCCACCGCGAGCCCCGCGGGCAGTACCAGGTCCGCGTCGCCTCCGCTTCCGTTGCGAGCGCCGAAACGGCCCGAGCCCGCCAGCGTCGTCACCTCGCCACTCGGCGTGATGCGCCGCACCCGGTAGTTGCCTGGATCCGACACCGCCAGGCTCCCGTCCGCCAGCACCGCCAGGCCCAGGTACGGCAGCATCCGCGCGTTCTCCCCGGCACCGTCCGCGAAGCCTCCCGGCGGCGAGCCCGCCACCACGCTCACCGTGCCGTTGCGCAGCGCCATCACGCGCGACATTCCCGTCTCCACCACGTACACCGTCCCGTCCGGCCCCTGCGCCACCGCCGAGGGCCGGTACAGCCACAGGTTCGCCGGCAACGTCGTCACCGGGCTGTCCGGAGCCCGCAGATCGATCCGCCGGATGACGCCATTGCCCAGGTCCGCCACCAGCAACTCGCCCTGCGGCGTGATGGCCAGCCCCGCCGGCTGGTTGAAACGCGCCTGCACCGCCGGCCCATCCACCAGGCCCGGCGCCATCACCGCTCCGGCGAACACCGTCGTCGTCCCATCCGGCGTGATGCGGCGGATGCAGTAGTTGTCCGAGTCGGAGACGTAGACGTTCCCCTGCGCGTCCGCGGCAATCCCCATCGGGCCGTTGAGCCGCACCGGCGAGAGCGTCGAGATGCTCCCATCCGGCGCCACCCGCTTCACCTTGTTGGCCATCGCGTCCGCCACCGCCCAGCCTCCACCCGGCAGTACCGCCACCGCGATGGGCGCCGCCAGCAGCCCACGGCCCGGCCCTCCATCCTGATCTCCTCGCCGCCCCGCCTCCCCCGCCACCGTGCGCACCGCCGGAGCGTAGGTGCCTCGCGGCTTCGGCAACGGCGTCGCCGGGAGCACCACCAGGTCCCTCGGCACCGACCGCCCCAACGCGCGGTAGAGCACGTTCGCCACCAGGCGCGCCGCACGTGGATCCGCCGCGTCGCTCGTCCCCAGCGTGTGCACGAAGTCCACGCCTCCCGCCGAGAACACCCACGCGTTCCCCTTGCGGAACACCACCATCTGCCCGAAGCCGAACGCCCCCTGCAGCGACAACGCCGGTGACTCCGCCAGCACCTCCAACCCCTCCGGAGACTGGCCGTTGTCCACCACCTGGTCCTGCTCGTAGCCGTTCGCCCTCCACAGCGTGTCCCCGTTCCTCAGCCCCGTCCCCTCGAAGGCCCAGTGGTTCGCGTTCGTGATGACCGTGGGGAACGCGAACTGGTGCCACCGGCTGGAGAACATCACCCCCAACAGCGCGTTCTCCGGACGCGGCGTGGCCAGGTCCCTGAACTTCGCCGTCCGCTCCGGGCTCCTCACCCCCACCGGATCCTCCGCGTCTCCCTTGTAGCAGGTGACGATGCGCCTCGGCCTCCCATCCGCCGCCGGCTCCAACCGCACCTGCCAGTAGGCCTGGTTCGCTCCCAGGTTGATGATCGACCGGCCCTCGGCCACCGCATTGTCCGCCCGATCCCGGATCGCCCGCGTCCAGTACTCGTCGTGCCCCGACATCACCAGCACCTTCGCCTCGCGCAGCGAGTCCCCGCTCCGCTCCAGCTCCTCGTTGGGCACGTACGCCACGTCCAGCCCCTGCGCCTCCAGCCACATGATCAACCCCTGCTCGTCATCCAGCAGGTGCCCCGAGCCATAGCCCCGGGAGTACGGCCGATCGAACGAGGACTGGTGGGCACGCCCCTTCCCGGTGATGCGGAACTTGTCGTCGTAGAGGCTCGTGCCCCCCCAGGTGTTGTAGGCCGCCCACGTCGTCGTCGGGACGAGCACCGTCACCTCCGAGCGCGGCTGCACATCCCTCACGAAGAACGGCACGTAGCGCTGGTAGCCGTCCTCCCGCACCAGCTTCACCACGTACACCCCGCGCACCCAGCTCGCGTTCGTCTCGAGCTCCAGCGTCGGCGTCCAGTTGCACGCGATGATGCCCGTGGGCCTCTGCGGCGGGCACGGCGCCTGCGGCACCGCCTGCAGCGGCCCTCCGCGCACCACCTCCCGGCCTCCCAGCCCTCCGTAATAGCCGAGCCGGTACACCTCCCAGCTGAACTTGCGCGGCCCTCCCGTCACCGAGACCGCGATCGGCACCCGCTCGCCCTGCGTCACCGTGGAGACGAGCGCGTACCCTTCAATCTCGTTGTTGTTGGCCGCCCGCTTGATGCGCCACGCCCCCGTCCCCGGACGCGCGTTCTCCTTGCGGATCGCCTGCCCGTCATGCGGGGGAAGTGGAACCGGCTCCGGCCCTCCATCCTCGGGAGGCGGCGCCGCCGGACCTCCGTCCACGATGTCCGGCTCTCCACCATCCGAGCGCTGCACCGGCGAATTGTCGCGCCCGCCCCCATTCGAGTCGCCCGTGCCCGGCCCGGTCTCCTCACACCCTCCGGCCAGGCCCAGGAGGCAGAGTACGGCAGCCAACACCCCGATGATCCGAACACCCTTCGCCATGGCCCGCCTCCCAACCCCCCTGGGCCTGCGAGGGTAAGCACGAGCCCCGGCATGGGAAGTGTTCCACCCATCCCCGGGCAGCATGCCGGACAGATCAGCGCCCTCACCGCCACACTGGAATTACCCGGTTTTCATTGGATTCCAGAGGTACAGGTCTGTTAGAGTGTCTCATGCGTCCAGAATCGAAGCGTCCGGCTCCTCGCCATTGGCCCATCCTGCTGGTGCTGACGGCCTGGGCCGCGTGCACCGAGGCCCCCGCCCCCACCGAGGCGGAGAGCCCCGGCACGGTGGCCGCGGCACTCGACACCCCCACGCTCTTCACCGACGTGGCGCTCGTGGGCACGGCGCCGTGCTCCAGCGACTACAGCCGCATCGACAACTGCTACAACGAGGCCAATCCGCAGCGGCCCAGCATCTTCCGGGAGCTGTCCCCGGCCTGGCGCCCCTATCAGCCCTCGGGACAAACGCCGACGCTGCTCCCCTCCACGCTCGTGGGCAAGGTGCAGCCCTACCCGCCCTTCGAGTACTTCTGGGATGGCCCGCGCATCCCTTCCACCGCGGACGCCGACGGTGCCCAGCAGGTGCTCCCCTTCACCCGGAGCACCAACGACGGACGCCTGTCCCTGCGCGGCGGCTGCCGCGGCTGCGGCGAGAGCTCCATGCTCGTCACGTTCCGCCCCGAAGTGCTCGGACAGGACCTCGAGTACGACTTCGCCGCCAAGGGCGCCCTGTTCTCGCAGCCCACCCATCAGCCCGGCAGCCACCCCTTCATCTACTACAACCCGCTCTTCTCCTCGCTGCAGACGCGAAACAACGGCTTCTTCCCCGACGCGCTCCACAGCACGCTCTGCGAGGACTCGGCGCCGGCCTACGTCTCCAGCAAGCACAATCCCCTCAAGTGCCAGGCGCGCTACGAGGCCGGTTCCCCCCTCGTCACCGGCGACTGCTACGACATCTCGTTGCTGTACGGGCTCACCGCGGCGGAGAATGGCAACCAGTGGGAGCTGCGCTCGGTGGACGTGACCGTGTTCGTCCGCGACCCGAAGACGCTGTCCGCCGGAGAGCGGCAGGGCTGGGACCCGGGCGGCTGGGGGTTGTGGATCTACCCGCGCAACCCCGAGGGCGAGGTGAAGTCCCTGCCCCAATGGGAGCTGCCTCCCTTCCGGCCCTTCAACGTGCACGAGACGCCCTGGGGCGATCTCGACGGCAACAACTCCACCTGGACGCTCTCGGGCACCAATCAGATCAACTGGGCGAAGGTCCTCAGCAGCCACCCCGGCTTCAAGTGCTACGATCAGGTCCTGGTGGGCTATAGCTCGGGCAAGCCCATCTACACCTACCCCCGCGCCACGGGGCCCAGCATCCCCAAGTGGTGCCAGTTCTTCGATCGGCAGTCCTCGCGCTCGCGCTTCCAGGTGGAGGATGACGAGGACTCCGTCATCAGCAACGGCGGCTACTGGAACGGCGTCCACACGCGGCCCGCGTCGGGCGAGGGCAAGCCGCTCTTCCTCTTCGAGCCCACGGTGAGCGGAGACGGCCGGCTGCTCGTCGTCAACATGGACGGGCTCTTCTACTCGTACTCACCCAACGCCTGCCGCGCGGACGGCTGGGCGCACATGAAGCCCATCAGCATGATGCCGATGGATCCCCAGGTGAACGGCCGCTACGAGATCGCGAAGTCCCAGGTGATCGGCGGCGTGCCGCAACCGTTCCGCGATTCCATGGGCAACGCCATCCCGTTCGGCGTGCGCAACCAGGGCGCGTACGCGTGGCTCGACCGCGAGGGAAAGAACCTCTTCTTCGCGGCGAAGAACAACCCGCACGACGGCTACTACGCGCGCCAGATGGTCCTCCGGGAGCAGTTCGGGCCCAACGTCACCACCCAGTCCCTCTCCGCCCCGCCGCAGAACGACGGGGAACGCGCGGCGTTCAACCCGGACCGCGCTCCCGCGCAGGCCATCAGCGTGCTGGGCGCGTGGACCCACGGCAAGGCCGTCATCCTCGACAACGGGTTGAGCATCGCCGACCTGGGAGGAAACCGCGCGGACAACCTCACGCGCACCTTCGGGCTGCGCCTCTACGCCGGGGACGATCTCTCGCTGACGCCCCAGGGCAGCTCCTCCATCTTCTCCTTCGAGAACCAGCTCAACCACTTCGACGCGCTGCGGCCCACGCTGCCCTTCGACGTGGTGTGGAACGTCCAGTCCAACACCCAGCGCACCTCCGAGGTGGCCTTCGACGAGTACCTCAACAAACAGGCCTTCGTCGTGGCCCACATGAACGCGCCCATGCGCATGGACGTCTCGCCCTTCGGCTCGCAGCGCGCCGAGACGTTCCCCAAGGACGGGTTCATCCCCACGCGCAACGCCTGGGCCTACGTGCGGGGCGGGGAGATCGCGGACTTCCGCTTCGCACGCAACCCGCTGGTGCAGAACGCGGCCACCACCAGCGCCGCTCACGGCACCGAGAACCTCCAGGGGCCCGGCTCGCTGCGGCTGCGCGGCGGCGCGCGCGTCGAGCCCGTGGCCCTGGGCGGCGTCAGCGGCAAGGGCGTGTGGCTGGATGGCGTCAATGACTTCATGGACATGGGCTACCCCGTCCAGCCCTCGCGCCGCGACTGGTACCTCGGCATCTGGCTCGACTCGCGCCAGGCATTCCCCACCAAGGTCATCTTCTCCATCACCCGCACCCTCCCGCGCACCCTCTTCTACTTCCCGGACAACTCATGGATTGGACTCGTCGCGGCGAGGGACATCACCGGTGCCACGTGGCACGAGCTGGAGGTGTACAACGGCGCCACCGGGGGCCGGTACACGGTGAACCTCGGCTCGCTCGTCCAGCCGGGCCGCTTCTTCCACCTCGGCGTGAAGGTCTTCACCCGGGCCGGCCAACGGACGCTCCAGTTCCTCGTCAACGGAACCCCGGTCACCACGCTCGCCGTCGCGCCCACGGACACCGGCTTCAACCTCATGGCGGACACCGTCAACGGTTGGACGTGGATGACGGTGGGCGATCCGGGGCCGTCCTTCGTCCAGGGACAGTCGAGGCTCCCGTTCCTCGGCTGGGTGGATGAGTTCCGCGTCTACTCGCTGTCGGCGCAGGACACGCAGGCCGCGTGGCTCGACGAGCACATCTGCAACAACGCGCTCGGGACACTGGTGGACATCACCTCGTATACCGGTGAGTCCTCGCACCCCGCGCTGACGGTACTGCGCTCCCGGGCGAGCCTGTATCCGGGTGCGCCCACGCTCCTGTGCGAACAGATGCGGCTGGAGTCCTATGTGGATCCGCGCGACTACCCCGCGCAGTACGGCGAGCACCTGTGCATCGACCGAGTCCACAAGAACCCGCATGCGAATCCGTCCCTGGCGTCGCGGTGCAAGCGCGCGCAGAAGCTGGCCCTCCCGGTGTTCCAGGCGAACGCGCCCCGGCCCGATACCAGCTCCAACACCTTCTGCCTCACCTGCCACACCTCCACCGCGCCCCTGCCCGGGTTGCGTCCCGGTGCCCTCACCGCGGGCTCGGGGCCCCGCTACCAGGATCCGCGGCGGCAGCCGATGAACGTGCCCGCCGTGATGGGGGGCGTCGTTCCGCCGTGGCTCCAGGGAGGCGTCAACCTGTCCGACGGCACGCGCACGCTGGATCACCACTTCGATCACTACCTGGCCCCCTGAGAGGCCGTCCGTCGCACCACCCCGGACCTCGCTTCAGACCACGAAGCGATGTCCGGCCAGCTCGACCCGCGAGAGGGTCATCTGGAAGGGTGCTCCGTCGCGCTCGAGCCCTCCGAGCGCGACGGAGCGCTCGACGAGCACTCCCTCCAGGCCCGAGTCCTCCGCGAGCTTGGAGGCCACGTTGACGGGATTGCCCGCGATCTCCCGCTCTCCGTTGGCCAGCGGGAAGAGGTAGACCTCGCCCCGGGACACGCCCACGTGGGCCTCGAAGCCCAGGGCGCGGTTGCCCTCGATGATGTCCCGCGCGAACGCCACCGCCGCGTGCCCCTCCTCGAAGAGCACGATCGCCAGCGTCCCGTTGGACTTCACGACGTCCGCTCCGTGCGACGAGGCGATCCGGCGCACCGCGAGGTCGATGAGCGACATGTCCGTGAACGAGTCCAGCAGGAACTCGTGCGGGACGTGCCTCACCTTCACGAACACCACCGTCCGCGTCTTCCGGTACTCGGGGAAGGACTCCTTCCCGAGCTCCTCCACGGACGTCGAGCGCACCCGCTGGAAGAACGCCGCGTCGAAGGGCGTCGGGTAGTGGAGGTTGCCGCCCTCGACGGCCTCCACGCGTCCGGGGAAGTCCTTCAACGACCACAGCTCGCCCCGCTCCCGGAGGTCCTCGCGCAACCGGGCCGCGTCGCGAATTCCCGCGGGGAGGCGCTCGAGGATCGCCCCCGAGACGACGAGCTCTCCTCCCGCGGTCTCGTCCTCCGCGATGGCCTCGATGAAGTCCGCGCCCTCGCCAAAGAGCCCGCCTCCCACCCGGTAGCACTCACAGGTGTGGATGCCCATGCCCACCTGCACCCGCAGCGCCTTCACCCGCTCCTGCGCCGCGAGCATCTGCGCGACGACCCGCGACGGCTCGATTGCCTCCTCGAAGAACATCTGCGCGTTGTCCGCCGCCCAGATGCCGATGGCCTCACCGCCAATCGCCGTGCCGTGGGCGTGGAGCACCTCCTTGGGCTCGGAGACGAGCTTCATCACCTGGGCCAGGGAGTAGCGCTGGGTCAGCGTGGACAGTCCCGCCGAGTCCATGGAGAGCAGCGTGCCCCGCGTCCGGAAGGGCGCCAGCAACTGCTCGTGCCGGGCCGAGGTCTTCTCCTGCCCGTTCCAGCTCAGCACGAGCCCGGCCGGGATGACCCCCGCGATGTCCTGCCGGAGATCCGCCAGGGAGATGTTGTACGTAGCCATCGAGCGGCATTCTTCAACGTCTCCCACCGATCAGCCAGGGGGGAGGGGTCAGGTTCCGGCGCTCAGGCTCCGAGGAACTCCCGGTGCAGCCTCGCCGTGAGCGGCTTGAGGTGCTGCTTGTCCACCAGCAGCGTCAACTGCAGCGGCGACGTGTGCACCGCGTGCACCCTCGCCCCCAGCTCCTCCGCCACCCCCAGCGCCCTTCGCAGGTAGCTCCAGTCCGCGTTCATCCCCGCCCCCACCGCCGTCACCGTCCCCACCTCCTCCCGCAGCGTCACCGCCTCCCCGAAGCGCGCCCCCACGTCCCGCTTCAGCACCTCCAGCCCGTGCACGTCCTGCAACGGCACCGCGATGAACGTCCTCCCCTGCCCCATCAACCCGTCGAAGGCCAGCGCCCTCCCGCGCACCCCTCGCGCGTCCAGGAACTCCAGCAGCTCCTGCAGCTTCACCGCCTCCACCGCCGCCGACAGCACCGCCATCTCCGCCTCCGCCGTCACCCCCTTCACCCGCGTGTCCGCCGGCGCCACCAGCTCCTGCACCGCCGTCCCCGTCCCCGCCGCGTGCGCCGTCTTCGCCAGGATGACGATCCCCTTCGCCTTCGCGAACTCCACCGCCTGCGCGTTCAGCACCTTCGCCCCCGCGCTCGCCAGCTCCTGCATCTCGTCGTACGAGAGCGACTCCAGCTTCCTCGCGTCCGGCACCACCCGCGGATCCGCGCTGAAGATGCCGTCCACGTCCGAGTAGATCTCACACGACTCCGCGCTCAGCGCCGCCGCCAGCGCCACCGCCGTCGTGTCCGAGCCCCCTCGCCCCAGCGTCGTCACCTCCCGCTTGTACGAGACGCCCTGGTACCCCGCGACGATCACCACCTTGCCCCGCGCCAGCTCGTCCTGGATGCGGTACGGCCTCACCTCCACGATGCGCGCCTGCGAGTGCGCGTCGTTCGTGATGATGCCGCTCTGGCTCCCCGTGAAGCTGATGGCCGGCACCCCCTGCTCCTGCAGCGCCATCGACAACAGCGCCATGGAGATGCGCTCCCCGCACGTCAGCAGCATGTCCAGCTCGCGCCTCGGCGGGTCCGGCGACACCTGCTTGGCCAGCGCCAGCAGCTCGTCCGTCGTGTCTCCCATCGCCGAGACCACCACCACCACCTGGTAGCCTCGATCCCGCGTCTCCTTCACCCGGAGTGCGACCTTGCGGATCTTCTCCACATCGGCGACCGACGAGCCGCCGTACTTCTGAACCACGATTGGCATAAAGCACCCGCTGCTTTGTTCCTAGGGCCCGGTGGAGGTCACAGGTAACCTGCCGGGCGTGTCCGCCCAGACACACTGGAAGTCACTCATGCACAAGGCTCGCCAGCGCCCTCCCGTGACCCGCCCCCGCCTGCCCGCCCGCCTTGACAGTCCGAGACCGGCTCTTATATCGGCCGCCGGTCGAACGCTTCTTTCCGGAGCTTCCCCATGCCCATGATCGAGGTCCAGAACCTCACCAAGCGATACCGGGAACGGGTCGCGGTGGATTCCCTGAACTTCTCGGTCGCCGAGGGAGAGATCCTCGGGTTCCTCGGTCCCAACGGGGCGGGCAAGTCCACCACCATGAAGATCCTCACCGGCTTCCTGCCCCCCTCCGAGGGCACGGCCAAGGTGGCGGGCTTCGACGTCTTCGAGCAGCCCCTGGAGGTCAAGCGGCGGATCGGCTACCTGCCTGAGACCCCGCCCCTCTACCCGGAGATGACGGTGGCCGGGTACTTGAAGTTCGTGGCCGAGCTCAAGCGGCTGCCCGGCCGCGGCCTCCGGGCCGAGGTGGAGCGGGTGGCTGGCCTCACCGGCCTGGCGGACGTCATGGGCCGCGTCATCCAGAACCTCTCCAAGGGCTACAAGCAGCGGGTGGGGATTGCCCAGGCCCTGCTCGGCTCCCCGCCGGTGCTCATCCTCGACGAGCCCACCGAGGGCCTGGATCCCGCCCAGCGCGCCGAGGTGCGCGCCCTCATCAAGGGGCTGGCGGGCAAGCACACCGTCATCCTCTCCACCCACATCCTCCCCGAGGTGACGATGACCTGCGAGAAGGTCCTCATCATCAACCAGGGCCGGGTGGTCGCGTACGATCAGATCCGCAAGCTCGCCAAGGTGCACGGCGGCAAGGCGGAGAACGTCTCGCTGGAGGAGATCTTCATCAAGTTGACCGCGGCCTGAGGCCCGCGCGTCCCCTCGCCCACGCTCCTGGAGGCCTCATGCGCACCGCGCTGGCCATTGCCCGCAAAGAGCTGTCCATCTACTTCACCACGCCCTGGGCCTACGCCGTCTTCACGGCGATGCTGGCCGTGTCGTCCTTCTTCTTCGTCAACTCCCTGTTCGACTTCCAGCGCGCCCAGGAGATGGCGCGCGTGTACGGCTGGGAGCGCGTCCCCCAGGAGTTCCGCAACCTCACCGACGGCGTGATGGTGCCCTTCTGGTCCACGGTGGTGATGATCACCCTCTTCGTGGTGCCCTTCCTCTCCATGCGGCTGTTCGCGGAGGAGAAGCGCAACAAGACCTTCGAGCTGCTGATGACGGCGCCGGTGCGGCCCATCGAGATCGTCCTGGGCAAGTACCTCGGCGGCCTGGGCATCATCACCACCACCCTGGGGCTCACCCTCTTCTTCCCCGTGCTGCTGACCGTCTTCGGCCAGGGGGACTCCGGCAGCGCGCTGGAGTGGGGCACGGTGCTGCTGGGCTACGGCGGGCTGCTCCTGTGGGGCGCCACCTGCATGGCCGTGGGCATGTTCATCTCCTCGCTGACGGAGAGCCAGATGGTGGCCGCGCTCGTCACCTTCGCGGTGCTGCTGCCGTGGATGCTGCTGCAGGGACTGGCCCAGGCCACCGAGGAGCCCGTGCGCTCCTTCCTCAGCTACCTGTCTTTCGGCGCGCAGTTGCAGGGCCTCATGCGCGGCGTGTTGGACCTCAAGGCGCTCGTCTTCTTCTTCTCCGTCATCTTCTTCTCGCTGCTGCTCAGCCACCGCACGGTGGAAGCACAGCGCTGGGCCTGACGTGATGAAAGCGTCCAACATCGGCAAGATCCTGGGTGGCTTCGGGCTGCTGCTGCTGTTCTCCAGCCCCTTCACCCTCTTCTTCTCCTCGGGCTCCTTCGCCATCACCGCCGTCAAGGGGGTGGCCGGGCTGGTGCTCCTGGGCCTCTACTTCGCCACGAACTTCAAACAGTTCGGCCAGTTCGCCTCGCGGCGCTCCAGCTTCTTCTTCGGCAGCACCGCGCTCACGCTACTGCTGACGCTGGGCGCCCTGGTGGCCATCAACTACATCGCCCACAAGAAGAACGTGCGCTGGGACCTGACGGAGCAGAAGATCTTCACGCTCTCGCCCCAGACGCTGAGCACGCTCCAGGGCCTGCGCGAGCCGGTGCGCGCCATCGGCTTCATCCCCACGGACCACCCCGCCTACGAGGCGCTGCAGACCACCTTCGACCGCTACCACGCGGAGGCGCCGGACAGGTTCGACTACTCCTTCAAGGATCCGCGCCGCTACCCGGACCTGGCCGCCAGGTACGACCTGCACGAGGGCCAGGTCACCGTGGTGCTCACGCGCGGCGAGGGCGCCAGCGAGTCCCATACCTCGCTCAACATCATCAGCGAGCAGGAGCTCACCAACGCCCTCATCAAGCTCACCCGGACGAGCGAGCAGAAGGCGTACTTCGTGGTGGGCCATGGCGAGTGGCCGCTCAACCAGCCGATGCCCATGCCCGGCCAGCGCGGCCGGACGACGAGCCTCTCGGAGATGAAGCAGCAGCTCACCCAGGAGGGCTACGTCACCCAGGAGCTCAACCTCGCGGGCGGCACCACGGTGCCCCGGGATGCCGCGCTGGTGCTCATCGCCGGAGCCAAGGGGCGCTTCAGCCCCTCCGAGGTGGACTCGCTGCGCCAGTACCTGTCCGCCGGCGGCCGCATGGTCTACTTCGCCGAGGCCTACGGGGAGCCCGGCCCGGAGCTGTCCGGCCTGCTCGCCGAGTACGGCGTGGGCATCGACCCGGGCGTGGTCGCCGACGCGCAGTTCAACAGCGGCAGCCCCTACGTCGTGCTCTCGCTCTTCTACGGCCAGCACGAGATCTCCCTGCCCCTCAAGCAGCGGGAGCTCAACATCGAGTTCCCCACCTCCCGGGCCCTCGACGTGCTGACGCAGGGACTGGCCGAGGGCGTGAAGGTGGTGCCCGTCGTCAGCACCTCGCCCTTCGGCTGGGTGGAGCAGAAGCCCGACGACAAGCCGGCCCCCGGTGAGGGCGAGCGGACCGGCCAGATTCCCCTGGTGACGGCCAGCACGCGCACCACCTCGGGGGCGCAGGGCAAGCGCTCCGACGAGGCGCGGCTCGTGGTGGTGGGTGACTCGGAGCTCCTCATGGACTCCAACTGGGGCCACGAGGGCAACCGCAACCTGGTGATGAACGCGCTCGCCTGGACCACCAGCCAGGAGGACAAGGTGACCATCCGTCCTCCGGACCGCGCGGCCTCCACCCTCCAGCTGGATGCGGACATGCTCCACCGCATCCGTTTCGTGTCCACCGACGTCCTGCCCCTGTCGCTGCTCGGCGTGGGCCTGGCCATCTGGCTCTCGAGGCGAAACAAGTGAACGCCCAACAGAAGAACCTCGTCACGTTGCTCGCCGCCGCCGTGGTGGCCGGTGGGCTCGGCCTCTACGCGTACTTCGGCGTGATGCGGCCGGAGCAGCAGGAGACCCGGCGCAAGGAGGCCGAGGAGAAGGTCTTCGCCCTCCAGACGCCCGGAGAGACCGGCACCGACGGCGGCGCTCCGCCCGAGCCCGTCTTCACCTGGCTATCCGTCGAGGTGCCCCAGGGCAAGACGGTGATGGAGCTGAAGGACGGCACCTGGCGCATCACCGCGCCCATCTCCACGCGGGCGAACAAGACGGAGGTGAGCAACCTCCTCGGCCAGCTGTCCGCCGCGAAGTTCAAGGCCACGCTCGAGGAGAAGCCCACCGACGCGGACCTGGAGCGCTACGGGCTGAAGCAGCCCCGCGGCACCGTGACGGCCCGGGCCTACGTGCCGGACGCGCAGGGCGGCGGCGCGGAGGATCCCTCGCGCCAGCGCTCGACGACCGTGTACCTGGGTGTCGAGAACAACTTCGACGGCTCGGTGTACGTGCGCCGCGAGGGAGACCCGCGCGTGTACTCCGCCCAGGGCGGGCTGCGCTTCGTGCTGCTCAAGCACACCAACGAGTGGAGGGATCGGGTGGTCTTCCCCGTGGAGGAGGCCTCGCTGCTGCGCATCGAGGCGAAGGCGCGCAAGAACGCCTTCACCCTGGAGCGCGCCACCACCGAGAAGCCGTGGAAGCTGGTGCAGCCGGTGGAGCTGCGCGCGGCCACCGAGCAGGTGAAGAAGATGGTGTCCACGCTCGAGGGATACCGGGCGCTCGGCTTCCCCGAGCCGGAGCAGGAGGAGAAGGTCCGTCAGGCCCTGGAGAAGCCGATGGTGCAGGCGACCTTCGTGCGCAAGATCGGCGGACCGGTGCGCGTGCGCATCACCGGGCTGGAGCTGGACGGCATCCAGCAGGTCTTCGCGCTGTCCGAGTGGGACGCCGAGTCCATGCTCTCCGTGGTGGACTCGCTCGCCCTGGACGTGCTGGACCTCGCGCCCAAGGACTTCAAGGACCGCAAGGCGCTCGCCTTCACCATCCGCGACGTGGCCCGCATCGTCATCCATCCGGCCACGCCCGGTGGCGAGACGATCTCCCTCGTGCAGGCCCCGGACACCGGCAAGTGGGAGGTGGCCAGCCCCCTGGTGGGCAACGCCAAGCAATTCAAGGTGGCCTCGCTGCTGGGCTCGCTGGAGAAGCTCGAGGCGGCGGCGCTCGGCGAGTCCAACCCGAAGAGCTGGGGCAGGTATGGCATTGGCACCACCGGCCGCGGGGTGACGCTGCAGGACGCCCAGGGCCAGGAGATCGCCCGGCTGAGGCTCGGCACCGAGGTGAAGGGGAATCCGCAGCGGCTGTGGGCCCGCGGCTCGTCCGAGGACGTGCTCGAGGTGGAGAAGCCCGCCATCGACGCGCTGCCGCTCGCCCTCACGGAGCTCATGGACGGAGCGCCCGCCGCGGCCGGCACTCCCTGAGACACGCCTCGGAGCTGCTCGAAGACGAGCCGGGCCATCTTCCGGGCCTCAAGGCTCTTCGCCGTCTTCTTGAATCCGCAGGACCTCGTCGCGCACGGCGGCGGGTTCGATTCCCACCGCCTCCACTCTTCAAGGCATCAGGTACGGGTGTGCCCGGGAGATGTTCAGGATCTCCAGCATGAAGGGCTTGGAGGCTTCGGGAGGGGCATCCACCGGGCTGTATACGGGGACCTCCTCCCGGTGGAAGATCTCCGTCGTAAGGCCAGCCGCATTGGCGGTCGCCTCGAGAAGGCGCAGGTCTCCGATGGTGCTGCTGAAGCCCGCGGTGAGCCGGCCGCCCGGCCTCAGCTGCTCCAGCCCCTCGAGCATGTAGCGCTTCACGGTCTCGTAGTTGGGGTCAGTGATCGAGCGCTCCAGGAGACCCAACTCGGGGGGAGAAGCGTGCAAGAAGGGCACGTTCCAGAAGATGAGGTCGAACTTCTCGCCGGGGCGCAGGGCGCTGAAGAGATCCCCCTGGCGGGCGTCGGCGCGAGCCTCGACACCGTGCTTCACGAAATTGGCGCGTGTGTTGTCGACAGCGTCCTGATTGATGTCGATCGCCACCACCCGTTCGGCCCCCGCGAGCGCCGCCGCGACGGCAATCACCCCGATCCCCGGCCCGATCTCCAGGAAGTGCATTCCCCGCCGGAATGGCAACGCGCGTGCGAAGTTCTCGGCGGCCGGCAGGTACTTGGGAGAGAACACATTGCGGAACACCAGGAAGGGCATCCCCAATTGCTGAATCTCATGAGGAAACGTCTCGGCCTGGCTCCGCTGGAGCACACCGGTGACGACCTCGAGCATCTCGCTGCCTGACGTTTCCATGTTCCCCCCAGCTCATGGCACTTTGACACCCCTCCCACTGCGTTCGTTCACCAGGTCCAGGAGGTTGTCGGTTGCCGGACGCCCTGGGCGCTCGCCCACACCGCTGCGCTCACGGCAGGAGCTGCTCGCTGATAAGCGAGAGGCACCCCACAGGAGGTACGGCCATGGCATTGAAGAGCAAATCGAAGATCTTCACGCACCTCTGGTACGCAAAGGAGGCGGAGGAAGCCGCGAGGTTCTACGCCTCCATCTTCCCGGACTCGCACGTCGACCAGGTGACGCCAATGCTCAGTGATTCGCCGAGCGGGCCGCCAGGCTCCGTCAAGGTCGTGGACTTCACGCTCCTGGGCCAGCGCTTCCAGGCGATCAGCGCGGGACCCCACCACGAGTTCAATGACGCCATCTCGATCGTCGTGCAGTGCGACGATCAGGCGGAGCTGGACCGCTACTGGAATGCCCTTCTCGAGGGAGGCGGCAAGGCGCAGGCCTGCGGCTGGCTCATCGACCGGTTCGGTCTGCGCTGGCAGATCGTCCCCGCGAGCCTGGACGAGATGATGCGCGGCAAGGACCCGGCCCGGTCGAAGAGGGTCTCCGACGCGCTCATGAAGATGGTCAAGCTCGACATCGCGGCGCTCGAGAAGGCCTACCGCGCGTGAGCCCGTGCCCGAATGTCGTCGAGCCCACGCCGCTCTGAATGCGCGTGCTCGCCCCCGGGCCGGCTTGTTATGGTCCCGGCCATGCCTCAGCTCATCGTCACCGCGGTCGGTCCCGATCGTCCTGGCCTCGTCGCAGATCTCACCCAGCACGTGTATGACGTCGGCGCCAGCCTCGCCGACAGCCGCATGGTCAATCTGCGCGGCCACTTCGCCCTGCTGGCCCTCATCGAGGGCTCCCCCGAGTCGCTCGCCTCGCTCCGGCGCAAGCTCGAGAGCGACGGCACCCGGATGGGGCTCCGCCTCGAGATGTATGAGGCGGACACCGCCCCCTCCCGTGCCCCCGGCAGCGTTCCCTACCGGCTCAAGGTCTACAGCAACGATCAGCCTGGCATCACCGCCCGCGTGACCGCGCTCCTCCGCCAGCACTCCGTCAATGTCGAGGAGATGGAGACACGGATCGAGTCGGCGCCCTTCGCGGGGACGCCGCTCTTCGTGCTCGAGGGCGTCATCACCCTTCCGCCAGGCACGAGCGTCCGCAAGATGCGTGAGGAGCTGGCCACGCTCGGCGAGAAGATCGGCTGCGACATCGATCTCGACACCATCTGAATCACCGCCCTCCACGGCGATCTCCAGTGCCGCCGGGACGCAGCGCCCGATTCCCACCGCGGCGGCACCCGCGAAGGCACCCGTGTCGAGGGCATGAAAGCGCCGCTCCGCCAGGGGCTCCGCCCGCTTCTACCTCGAATCTGGTTTCGCCTCGTTTTCCGTGATATCGAGTGTAGAATAGACACACTGTCCGTGACACCCGACACATGAGGGAGGTCAACCCCCGCGGAGCAGCCGCGGCGGCCACGGCGGGCGGAGCCCGGCCTGGACCTCGTGCCGCGGGGGGGAATGTCTGGACAAGCGTGGGAGCGGAACACCATGAGCTCTGCGGGAACATCCGGGTGGTACCTTCGAACGGCTTCATTTCTTCTGCTGAATGTGCTCGCGTTCATCCCGGGCACCTCCGCCGCCAACGCGCAGGCTGGCACTAACGGCAACGGGGTGAACACCTTCTACGGTGGCTACCAGGAGCACATCGCGCTCGAGGTGCCGCGATTCCAGGGCATCGAGCCGAAGCTGAGCCTGGACTACAACTCCTCGAGCGGAAACGGCTTCGTGGGAGTGGGCTGGCGTCTGCAAGGGTTCAGCACGCTCGAGCGCATGAGCCCGGGAAAGGGAGCCCCCACCTACGGCGGCTCCGATCTCTACTTCCTCGATGGTCAGGAGTTGCTCCCGTGCGCCGCGGGGAGCACGAGCCCGAGCTGCACCACGGGTGGCACGCATTCGGCGAAGATCGAGAACTACCTCCGGATCAAATACGACGGGGCGAGCAACCGCTGGGAGCTCACGCAGAAGGATGGCACCCGGGCCACGTTCGACGCGCTCTACACGACCGCGGGTGGCACGTTGCGCTGGGGCCTGTCGCGCGTCACCGATACGAAGGGGAACACCGTCACGTATGGGTGGTGGTGTGACGGGAGCCCGCACCTGGACTGCTACCCGTCGAGCGTGGCGTACAATGGAACGACGCTGACCCTGCACCGCGAGCTCCGGCCGGATGTCGTCACGTTCGCGAATGGGAGAAGCCTCGGCCGGACGAGCTACCGGCTGAAGACGCTCGACGTGCAGGTGTCGGGCTCGCGGGTGCGTGCCTACAAGCTGGCGTACACGACGAGCGGGGGCACGTCCCGGTCCATGCTGGCGAGCGTTCAGCAGTTCGGCAGGGATGCCAGCGTCGACGCGGCGGGGACGGTGACCAGCGGCACGGCCCTGCCGGCCATGAGCTACGGCTACACCGCCAGCGCGCTGGCCTTCACCGCCTACAACGATCCCATCGCGACCGCCGCCATCAACGGCTCCGGGGGGGAGCTGCACGTGGGCGACTACAACGGCGACGGCAGGAGTGACGCCTACGTCTACTGGCCCTCCTCGGGCACCAACCGCCTCTTCCTGAGCAACGGCAGCGGCACCTTCACCGCCTACAACGATCCCATCGCGACCGCCGCCATCAACGGCTCCGGGGGGCAGCTGCACGTGGGCGACTACAACGGCGATGGCAGGAGCGACGCCTACGTCTACTGGCCCTCCTCGGGCACCAACCGCCTCTTCCTGAGCAACGGCAACGGCACCTTCACCGCCTACAACGATCCCATCGCGACCGCCGCCCTCAACGGCTCCGATTCGCACACCCTCTACGTGGGCGACTACAACGGCGACGGCAGGAGCGACGTCTACGCCTACTGGCCCACCTCGGGCACCAACCGCCTCTTCCTGAGCAACGGCAACGGCACCTTCACCTCCTCCTTCGACCCCATCGCGACCGCCGCCCTCAACGGCTCCGATTCGCACACCCTGTACGTAGGCGACTACAACGGCGATGGCAGGAGTGACGCCTACGTCTACTGGCCCTCCTCGGGCACCAACCGCCTCTTCCTGAGCAACGGCAACGGCACCTTCACCTCCTCCTTCGACCCCATCGCGGCCGCCGCCCTCAACGGCTCCGATTCGCACACCCTCCACGTGGGCGACTACAACGGCGACGGCAGGAGCGACGTCTACGTCTACTGGCCCTCCTCGGGCACCAACCGCCTCTTCCTCGGCGCTGGCGCCACACCGGACCTGCTCGCGTCCGTGTCCAACGGGCTCGGCGGGACGACGACGGTGTCGTACGGGCCGTCATCGTCCTGGGCGAATACCTACCTGCCGGTCAGCACCGTCCTGTACGCGGTGACCGCGGTCACGACGTCGGATGGACGGGGGAGCTCGGCGACCACGCGCTACCAATACACGGGGGGGCTCTGGTCGGCGGCGGAGCGGCGGTTCCTCGGCTACCGGAAGGTGACGTCGGTGCTGGATGCGGCGGGCAACTACACCGAGACGTACTACCACCAGCACGTCGGCTGCATCAGCAAGCCCGAGGTGACGTACCACCGCGACGCCGCGGGCAACCTCTACAAGTACTCGACGTTCGGCTACTCGGAGAACACCGCGCCGCCCTACACGTCGCTGATGACGCAGCGCTGGGAGTACGAGTGCAACCAGTCCGCCTCGTGCCGCAGGACGCTGCTGCAGGTGGGCTACGACGAGTACGGAAACGGCTATCTGACGTACGAGCACGGGGACTACGACGTGGCGGGGGACGAGCGCACGTCCCTGCGAGGCGTGTATCCGAACAAGTCGGCCTACCTCGTGGGCCTGCCAGCGTACGAGAACATCTACGCGGGCATCGGCACCTCGGGGACACTGCTGAAGCAGACGCTCAACGAGTATGACGGGAATGGGACGTACGCGGCGGCACCGACGGTGGGCCAGCTGACGCGGCAGCGGGCCTGGAACAACCAGACCGGGGGCTACATCCTCCGGGGCTTCGGATACGACGCGTGGGGCAACCGGACGTCGGAGACGGACGAGCGGGGCGCCCTCACCACGCACGAGTACGACAGCACCTACCACCTCTACGAGACGCGGCGGTGCAACGCGCTCGGGCAGTGCTCGACGAAGACGTGGGATGGCGTGCTGGGCCTGGTGAAGAGCGAAACGGACATCAATGGCAACCTCACCACCTCCACCCACGATGCCCTGGGCCGGCCACTCCAGACGCGCCTGCCGGACGGCAGCACCAAGAGCTTCTCCTACCTGGACTGGGGCAACCCCCAGTTGCAACGCATCCGCCAGACGTTCTCCGACGGCTCGGCGGACGGCCTGTGGACGGACGTGTACGAGGATGGGCTGGGGCGCCGCTACAAGACGGTGAAGAAGGGCGGCCTCGTCCAGGAGACGCTCTACAACGACGGCTCCACCCGGGTGTGGAAGAAGTCCTCCTGGTACGGCCCCGGGGAGACGCCCCAATACCAGGTGTTCGCCTTCGACGGGCTGGGCCGGCTGCGCACCGTCACCAACCCGGACGGCACCCGGGGCCAGCGCGTCTACGGCAATGGCTCCGTCACCAGCTACGACGAGCTCGGCCAGGAGCGGGTGACCTGGTTCGACGCCTCCGGGCAGATGACGCAGGTGCGCGAGAAGAATGGCTCCGCCTACCAGTACACCACCTACCAGTATGATCTGCTCGGCAACCTCACCCGGGCCACGGACGCGGCGGGCAACGTCAGCACCACCACCTGGGACTCGCTCGGGCGCAAGCTCACGGGGTGCGACCCCGACACGGGCTGCAGCAGCTACACGTACGACGCGAGCGGCCACCTCCTCACGCGGCGCGACGCGAAGGGACAGACCACGGCGTACACGTACGATGCCCTGGGGCGCGTGTTGACGAAGACGCTGGCGGACGGCAGGACGTCGCAGTGGACCTACGACGAGGCCGGCCATGGAGCGGGCCTGGGTGCGATGACCTCGCGGGTGTTCCCGTCGGGCAGCGAGTCACTCAGCTACGACTTCGCGGGGCGGATGACGTCCACCACGAAGTGCGTGAGCGGGTACTGCTACACGCTCCAGTACGGGTATGACGTGGCGGGCCGGCTGGCCGCGGTGACGTACCCGGATGGGGAGCGGGTGACGTATGGGTACGATGCCGCCGGGCGGATGGCCAGTGTGAGCGGCTACGTCCAGGGCTTCAGCTACAACGGCCGGGGCCAACTGGTGTCGGCCACGTATGCCAATGGGACGACGTCCCGTTTCACCTACTCGGACGCGCGGCAGTGGATGAGCGGGGCGAGTGTGACGGGGCCGGCCGGAACGCTCTACCAGGCCAGCTACGGCTACGACGCGGGCGGGCGCGTGACGTCGATGTCCTCCGCCAGCAACCCCCTCTCCAACCTCTCGTTCACCTATGACGGCCTGAACCGGCTCACCGGCACCTCGGGGGCCCAGGCCCAGGCCTTCACCTACGACGCGCTGGGCAACATCACCTGGAGCTCGCAGCTCGGCAGCCATGCCTACGCGGATGGCCTGCACCGGCACGCCGTCACGTCCGCGGGAGGCGCCACCTACCGTTACGACACCAATGGCAACCTCCTGGCCGGCGATGGCCGCACCCTCGAGTGGGACAGCGATGACCGGCTGGCCAAGGTCACCACCGCGAGCGGTGCCACCACCTTCGCCTACGACGCGGACGGCCAGCGGGTGGTGAAGTCCGGCCCCTCCGGCATCACGCGCTACTTCGGACCGCTGCTCGAGCTGGGGCCCAACGGCCTGACCCGCTCCTACTACGCGGGCCCGCTCCTGGTGGCCCGGCGCGACGCCTCGGGCGCCTACTGGTACCACCAGGACCACCTGGGCTCCGTCCGCGCCATCACCCACCAGGCGGGCAACAAGGTGGCCAGCTACGACTACGCCCCCTTCGGCGCCGTGGTGGCCGCCTCGGCCTCCGTCTCCAATCCCCTCGGTTACGGCGGGCATGTCACCGACGAGACGGGCCTCGTCTACATGAACGCGCGGTATTACGACCCGAAGCTGGGGCGCTTCATCTCGCCGGACAGCGTCGTGCCCTCCACCCTCAACCCGCAAGCGCTCAACCGCTACGCCTACGTCTACAACAACCCCATCTCCAACACCGACCCCACCGGCCACGTCCCCGTGGTGGCCGCCATCGCCACCGCCGTCAGCGTGGGCATGGCCACCGGCTTCGCCGGCACCGCCTTCGCCATCTCCGTCATCGGCGCGGCCACCATGACGGCCGGCTACTTCCTCGGAGATCCGGTGCTGATGAGCATTGGCGGCATCCTGCTGGGCGCCGCATCCGCGTACACCTTCGGGGCTGGCTTCCTGGGCAATGCCCAGACAGCACAGGCCGCCTGGGCAGGGGGCGCCACCTCCGCCCTCACCTCCCCCATCAGCCCCCTGGATTCCAGGCTGAAACAAGCCATTGGCTGGGCCTACACCGCCCAGAGCCTGTTCCACGAGTTCAAACACCTCGATGAGAACATCCAGAAGGGCGCCGACAAGCTGAGCGAACGCTTCGACAACGAGGAGCTGGCGCAGATCCGGGAGATGAAGGCGGAGAAGCTCAACGCCTTGTCGGAGCAGGACAAGGCATTGCTCAACGACTCCTCGAGTTGGAAGCCGTGGCAGAAGCAGTACGGGGAGATGGTGGAGCGCGTCACCGGAGGAGCCATCTCCGCGGGCGAGGCGATTGCCCTCAACAGCACGGGAGGCCTGGTGGGCCCCGGCGGTGGGCTGGCGACACAGGTGCTGGACACGTTGACGGGGTGGATCCCCGGAGTGAGGGCACACTCCGTGCTGCACGACACCGCGGGATTCCTCCGCACCAGCTTCGATGCCGGCCCTGGCTACCTGTATGTGACCGCGGACTTCTTCAACATGTCCGCGAAGAACCCGCTCGCCGGCCAGGTGGAGGGGTTGACCGGGACCGGTGGGCACTCCGTGAGCGCCCTCTTCCCCCGCCTCTTCTGAAGACAGACACCCGCGCCCCCTGAAAACCGAGGCCGGATGCCCCACCACTCCGCGGGCGTCCGGCCT
Organism: Archangium sp.; assembly: GCF_057119385.1. NCBI lineage: Bacteria > Pseudomonadati > Myxococcota > Myxococcia > Myxococcales > Archangiaceae > Archangium > Archangium sp. Next base: position 143,705 of record NZ_DBNGVP010000183.1, read on the forward strand.
CTGTGTTTTCAGGCCCGGCGCCTCCCTGCCCGGCCCCAACCGGGCGCCCCTGCTACACGGACACCCATTCCCCCACCAGGAGAAAAATCCAACAACACTCTATGTAAAATCCACTACTCCTGTTATATTCTGGATAACAGGAAATATCGAACCAATCCGCTTGGGAGTCACACATGAAGAGGATGCACGAGAAGCAATGGGCAGCCCTGCTGGGAGCCGCTGCGCTGGCACTCGTAGGGGGCTGTGAGCCGACGGAGCCACGGCCGGTGGAAGCGGCCCCGGCGACTCCCGCGGGAGACCTCCAGGCCGAGAGCCTCCACCCCGAGCGCCGGGGAATTGGCGCCCTGCCACTGGCGGGCCCCACCGGCCCCTCGGCGCTGGCCGTCGCGGTGGATCCGCGGCGCTCGCTGGTGGTGACGGACCAGGTCATCCTCGGCAGGTTCCCGTTCCTGGACGTGATGAACCAGCTCATCGCCACCAGCGGCGTGCCCAAGACACCGTTGGATCTGTTCCGCCAGTGGTGGGACACGGCGCGGCTGGGGCCGGGGCTCGGCATGGGGCCCAACTGCAACAGCCCGGGCGTGGCCAACATGAATGGCTTCCCGTACGCCTGCCCCCGCGCAGAGGGAAACCAGGCCCTGGTGGATCCGTTCGTCTCGCCCGCCACCAACCCGGACTCCTACATCCCCGTGGGCCTGTTCAACCGCTTTGATCTGGCGCCCGCCGACGGTGCCAACTGCGGCGAGTACCGGGTCGTCTTCGCGAAGCGCTCGGGCATCACCAACCCGGGCAACCGCAACCTCGTCATCTTCGAGGCGGTGCTGCCCAACCCCACCCCCGCCCTGGGCCTCGAGGGCTGCCGGCCGGTGGCCGACTTCTGGGCCAACCTCACGACGGATCCCCTCGCCACCTCACGGGCGAACAGGCTGCGGGACTTCTATTTCGTGGGCCTGCCGGGCTTCATGCCCGTGCTCCACATCGACAACCTGGGCAACCGGCCACCGGGCACCACCGGCCAGGTGCGCACCAACCAGTTCATGTCTCCCAACTGGCTGCTGCGCGAGTTCAAGATCCAGAAGCCGTGCTTCGGCACGAGCACGAGCGGGACCAGCTGCACGCTCCAGTTCATCCCGGTGACGGTGAAGACCAACCCGGGCGGCACGCTCTTCAACGCGGGCTCGGCGCACCCGCTGGCCGGCTCCTTCCAGAACGTGGACTTCCCCGGGCAGGTGTCCAACCTGGCCATCAACGACATCAACCTCTTCTCCATGGCCTTCGCGGACAACGTCAACAGCGGCCAGAGCGACGCGCAGAGCCCCCTGGAGAACCACTACGTGAACCAGGCGGCGGGGAACGCCGCGCTGATGAACAACATCCAGCTCAAGCTGAACGCCATCCCCAGCACGCTCACACCGCCCCAGATCGTGGCACGCTCCATGGCGCTCTCGTGCGCGGGCTGCCACCAGCTCAGCAATGGGGCGAACCTGGGAGGCGGAATCACCTGGCCGGGCTCGCTGGGCTTCGTCCACGTCTCCGAGCAGACCGATCCGGGGCCGGATGGGCCGCGCCACCGCATCTCCCCGGCGCTCAACACCACCTTCATCCCCCACCGCAAGGCCGTGTTCGAGACGTTCCTCAACTCCGCGTGCGGCGACAGCGTGTGTGATGCCTGGGAGACGCCCGCCTCCTGCAGCGCGGACTGCTAGGGATTCGCGTGGGGTGCTCGCGAGGGGGGCCGTCAGAGCCCAGCCCCCCTCGTGAGGCCCCGCTTCACACGCGCTCGAAGTCCCGCACCACCCCGACGCCCGCCACCCTGGGCGCGATGAGCTCCGGCTTGTTCTTCGTGAGGCCCAGGCGGGTGGTGGGGTACCAGGCCGCCAGCGACGGAGCGGGGAACACGCCGAGCTGCTGCAGCAGCGACAGCATGTCCGGCATGTCCCAGAACTCGGCGATCTTCCCGTGCTCCAGCCGGTAGTGCGGATGGGACACGACGGTGATCTTCCGCCCGGTCGCCGGGATGCCGATGAAGTCACCGGTGTGCACCGCGTTGATGCTGATGCGCGACGCGATGATGTTGCCCTGGAAGACGAAGCCGTCGATGGTGTAGCGCATCGACGAGAAGGCCGCCAACCACCCCTTGATGACGGCCTTCATCCCCTTCAGGCCCGGCTCCATTCCGGGGATGGCCGGGTGCGGCACGATGTCCTCGGTGAAGAAGCGCCCGAGCTCCTCCACGCGGCCCGCCTCGTAGATGGTGGTCACGTAATTCTGGTAGAACTTGCGTGCGGTCGTAGCGTCCATGTTTCCCCCCTCAGGTGTGGTGCTGCGTGTTGCCGCAGTGGCTCATCGGCCCCTGCATGCTCAGCGTTGTGCCACGGACGCCGTGACCGCGCTGTGAACCATCTCGCAGCCAACGTATGAACTCCTTCACACTCCAGGAGCGAGAAGCCGGGTGCCGCGCTCGCCCCCTGGAGCGAGCTCACGGAGCGGCCGTGAGCGGACGGGTGAGCTCCTCCTTGATGGCGTCACGCATCTGCTTGCGAATGCCATACAAGCCCGAGTTGGGGAACGGCCCACCGCTCCGGGTCTCCTCCTCGAGGGTGGGGTAGAACGGATCGGCACGAAGCCGGGGCGCCTTGTAGACGTCGAGCGCGGCGGGCAGGAGGTACCGGGGCACGCGCGTCCCCTCCGGCGCATCCTCGCTCATCAGGATCCACTCGAAGGTGCTCGCCTGGCTCATGTACTGCACGAACGCGAGCGCCGCCTCCTCACACTCGCCGGTGCAGCGCACGCCCAGGAAGTAGGAGTCCGTGAACAGGATGGGGTGGCTCCCCTCGGCCAGCGGAGCGGAGGAGATCTGGATGGCGGAAGGGCTCTCTCCCGCCGGGAGGCTCTTGAGGATGACGTGCAACCGCTCGGAGTACCCGGCGGTGGCATCGGCCTTGTTCTCGGCGAACAGCTTCGCGGGCAGGTCGGCGTTCTCCTCGAGGTCATACGTCCCGTCGAGACAGGGATTGCTTCCGGAAGCCTCGCAGGTGCTGGCGAAGGCTCGCAGGGACTGGAGCACCTCGGAATCGTAGCTCGAGGTGGTCACGGCGGACCGGACTCCCTCCAGGCCATGGGCGTCTACCCAGGCATCCAGATAGAGCGAGGGAAGGTTCCAACTCCCGAGCATGTTGAAGGCCATGTCGGGAACGGCCGTGTGCCGGGCTTCCAGGGCCTGGACCAGCGCGCTCGTCGTCCGAGCCTGACGCACGGACTCATCGCGCGACATGACGAAGTGCCCACAGAGCCAGTGCGGGACACCGTAGACGGCGTTCTGCTCCGCGTGGGTGGAGGCCTGGATTCCCGACGAATGCCACTCGATGTTCTTCGGCAATTGCGGCCAGGGACGCACGGCGCCCTCGGCGACCAGCTCACCCAGGATCGCCGTATCCGTCTCGATGACATCGTAGCCGCATTCACCCTCCCCCTTCAGGGAGCGAGCGATCTGCGCCGGCTCATAGAAATCATCCGTGAAGCAGGAGGGATTGAGCACGAGATCGACGTCCGGGTTCGCTCGCTCGAACTCCGTCTCGATCCGCGCGGCCATGGCGCTGAGCTTGTCGCCCGCCGCATCGGGGATGTACGGATAGAGCGGAACCCGGAGGACCGTCTTCGGGGGAGGCGTGCAGCCCACAATCAGAGACAGGGCGATACCGCGAATCAAAGACACTCGATTGATTGTATGGAGAGGCATGGTCGCGCGGACCTTACCTCACGGGCGCTCCATTTGGCCGTCTGGAGCCAGTAGGATGGGTGCCCGAGGAGCGTTTCCCCCATGCATCCGGATTTCGAGGTCGAGTTGCGGGCGGCCCTGGCCGAGGGCCTTGTCTCCGAGCAGGAGATGGACTCCCTGAGAGAGGAGGCCCGGCGCCTGGAGCGCAGTCCCCTGGCCCTGCTGCGCGAGCGGGGCCGGCTGTCCGAGGGGACGCTCATCTCGATGATGGCGCAGGTCCGGGCCGCCACCCCCCAGGTGGCCGCCGCTCGGGACGCGAGCGCCCCCGAGGTCCCGGTCTTCCCCGTCAGCGGCTGGGAGCGCTACCAGTGCGTGCGCTTCCTCGGCGAGGGCGGAATGGGGCGCGTGTTCCTCGCACATGATCCGCGGCTGAACCGCAACGTGGCCTTGAAGTTCGTCCGGGGGGATGAGCCCGGGCTCACCCAGCGCTTCCTCTCCGAGGCCCGGGCCCAGGCCCGGGTGAACCACGAGCGGGTGTGCAAGGTCTACGAGGTGGGCGAGGTCCAGGGGCGCGTCTACATCGCCATGCAGTTCATCGAGGGGCGGACGTTGAACGCGCTCGCCCGCGAGCTGTCCGCCGAGCAGAAGGTGCTGGTGCTCCGCGAGGCCGCCGAGGGCGTGAACGAGGCGCACCGCGTGGGCCTCATCCACCGCGACCTCAAGCCCTCCAACATCATGGTGGAGCGCGCGGAGGACGGGACGCTGCGCCCCTATGTGATGGACTTCGGTCTGGCGCGGGACTGGAACGATGGCGCCACCGTCACCGGCGCGGTGATGGGCACGCCCCAGTACATGTCGCCCGAGCAGGCCCGCGGCGAGGTCTCCAGCCTGGATCGCCGGGCGGACGTCTACAGCCTGGGCGCCACCCTCTACAGTGTGTTGACGGGCCACCCTCCCATTCCCGGCGGCAACGGGCTGGAGGTGCTCAAGAACGTCCTCGAGGTGGAGCCACGCCCTCCCCGCGCGGTGGATCCGAACATCCCCGCCGACCTCGAGGCCATCACGCTCAAGTGTCTGGAGAAGGAGCGCTCGGCCCGGTACGACTCGGCGCGCGCCCTGGCCGAGGAGCTCGACCGGTTCCTCTCGGGCGAGCCCGTCCAGGCCCGCTCCAACGGGGCCTGGTACCGCCTGCGCAAGAAGCTGCGCAAGCACCGGCTCGTGGCGTCCGTGGCCACGCTGGCGGCCGTGCTCGTGCTCCTGGCCCTGGGTCAGGTGGCACTGGCCCGCCGTGAGACCGCCGTGCGCGAGCGTCTGGCCCGGCGGTTCACCGAGTCCGTGGAACGCATCGAGGCGCTGGCACGCTACTCGGACCTCTCCCACCTGCACGACACGCGCGAGGATCAGCGCGTCATCCGCGCGCGCATGGCGGCACTCGAGGCGGAGATCCACGAGGCGGGCGAGCAGGCCCTGGGGCCCGGTCACTATGCGCTGGGGCGTGGCCATCTCGCGCTCGGAGACGAGGCCAGGGCCCTCGAGTCGCTCGAAGCCGCCTGGAAGCATGGCTTCCGCGAGCCCCGGGTGGCCTACGCGCTCGCCCTCGTGACGGGACACCAGTACCAGGAGCAGCTGCTGGAGGCCGAGCGCCTCCGCGACCCCGAGCGGCGGGAGGCTCGCAAGCGGGAGATCGAGCGCCGCTACCGGGAGCCAGCACTGGCCTGGCTCCGCCAGAGTGAAGGGGCCGAGGTTCCCTCCACCGCGTACGTGGCGGCGCTGCTCGCCTTCTACGAGAACCGGTGGGACGAGGCCCTCTCCCAGTTGGACGCCATCGGCACCGGGCTCTCCTGGTTCCATGAGGCACCCCGGTTGCGCGGAGACATCCTCCAGGCCCGCGCCATGCGGCAGTGGAACCAGGGCGAGCACGCGGGCGCGCTGGCGGACTTCGAGGCGGGCCGAAAGGCCTACGCCGAGGCAGCCGCGATCGGCGAGAGCGTGGCCTCCATCCACACGGCCCAGGGAGAGCTGGAGTACGGCGCGCTCGTCCTGGAGCTGTATGGCAAGGGCGATGTCACGCCCCGCTACACCCAGGCCCTCCAGGCCGTCTCCCGCGCGCTCACGGCCATGCCCGAGCATCCGGACGCGCTCGTGCTGGAGTCCCGCCTCCACCGGCGGCTCGCCGAGCATCAACGCAACCTGGGCGATTACTCCGAGACACTGCCGGAGAAGGCCGTGGCCGCCGCGCGCAGGGCGCTGGAGCTCGCCCCCTCGAGCTCCAAGGCCCGGCTGGAGTTGGGACAGGCCTGGTGGATCTGGGGCTATACCCGCCAGAGTCACTCGCTGGATCCGCGCGAGCAACTGCGCAAGGCCGTGGAGAGCTTCGAGGGCATCGCCCCGGAGGAGCGGGACCAGGACTTCCTCCTCAACCTGGGCATGGTCTACAAGACGTGGGCCGACTACGAGGATCAGGTCGGCGCGGATCCGCTGCCCGCCTACGGCAAGTCGATCGAGTCCTATCTCGCCGCCATCCAGCGCGACGCCCAGGTGCCCGAAGAGTGGATCAACCTGGGCATCGGGTACTACACCCGCGCCCGGCATCCCCGGGCCCCGGCTCCGGACGCGGACCTCACCGAGGCCGTGGCGGCACTGGACAAGGCCCGGAGCCTCAACCCCGGTCACGTGGTGCCCTACTTCTACGCGGGGCTGGCACACGCGCTCGTGGCCCAACGGCTGCGCGGCTCGGGGGGTGATCCCGGCCCCTCACTGGAACGCTCCGCGGAGATGTTCCGCGAGGGCATCAAGCTCGGCCCCGGCATTCCCCAGCTCCACAACGGGCTGGCCCTGACGCTGCTCCAGCAGGCCCAGGCCCGCTGGGACCGCGGGGAGGATCCGTTCCCCGCGCTGGACCAGGCCCGGGCGGCCTGCGAGCAGTCCGTGGCCCTCGCGCCGAAGGGGGGCTACGGGCACATCAACCTCGGGGAGGTGCTCGCCCATCGGGCCCTGTACCAGCGCGCCCGGGGGGAAGACCCTGGCCCGAGCGTCCGCGCGGCCGACGAGGCCCTGCGGCAGGCGCTCCAGTGGCTTCCGGAGGACGCGGGAGCCATGGCCAACCGCGGCATGGTCCATGCCATCCTGGCCACGTTCGAGCTGGATCACGGGAAGGATCCCCGCCCCAGCAGCGCACGGGCCGAGGCGGCACTGCGGCAGGCCCTCGCGCACAATCCGGCCCAGGCCGAGGCCTGGTACTCCCTGGGTGAGGCGCTGGGGGCCCGGGCGCTCTCCCCCGGCGGGCGCCCCCAGGACTCCGAGGAGGCGCTCCAGGCGTTCCAGAAGGGGCTCGAGCTGGCTCCGGAGCGGCAGGACTTCCGCATCGGCCTCGGGCATTTCCTCCGCCGCTGGTCCACCCACGTGATGCGGGCCGGGCAGGACCCGGGCCCCTCGCTTCAACGAGGGCTGGAGCTGGCCCAGCAGCTCCTCGCGGTCCGTCCCGGATGGCCGGACGCCCGGCTCCTGCGGGGCAGTCTGTTGGCGCTCAAGCAGGAGTGGCGCGGACGGGCCCGGGAGGATCTCTCCCTCGCGCTCTCCGCCAACCCGGGCTTTCAGCGGGAGTGGGCCAGCGCCCTCCAGCGCCTCCAGTCCAGCGGACCCTAGCGGACGTTTCGCGAATGTCGGCGACATTCGCCGACGGCCGTTCCACCCCCTCCCAGACCCGTCCCCACGGAGGTTCTCCTCTGAGGAGCCCTCCTGGGGCGTGTTGGCACGAGGTGTGCTCAAGGATTCCCCGAGCTCGCTGAAAACTCTCGAGCCTCGGAGAACCCACCATGATGCACGCACCTCGTTGGAAGAAGCTGATGTTCGCCGCCAGCCTCGCCGTCCTCCCCGCCTGCGGGATGGAGGCGCCGGACAACCAGGCCCCCACGGAGCCAGGCCAGACGCGGGCCGCGCTCACGACCGGCCCGGCGAGCTGCCAGGACATCAAGACCGCCAATCCCTCCGCGGTGGATGGTGCGTACGTGCTGTTCGTCGGCGGCGACAGGTCCAAGCCCTGGTCGGTCTGGTGCCGCAACATGGCGAGCACTCCCGCCGAGTACCTGTCCCTGCCGTCCACGGGCCCCTCACTCAACTACTCCCAGTACACCGCGGGCTACAACAACGGTGGCGGCACCAACGTGCGCACCCTCTTCACCAAGGTTCGCATCGACCCCACCACCCTGCGCGTGACCACCGGCGACCAGACCTTCTCCACCTCCTCCGGCTACCTCACGCACCCCGTCAATAATCCCGTCACCTCCATGTCCTATGCCGCGGCGATGAACTGCGACTTCGGCAACCCTGGAGTCGGCAACGTCGACCTGCGGGGCACTCCCTTCGCCGCGGCTCCCAACCAGTTCGCGTTGGTCGGCTCCTACCCCTCCGGCGCGGCCACCTACAGCTCGGACAACCAGGTGGTGGACCTGTGGAGCCGGGGGGATTGCAGCTGGATGTCGGTGCAGGGCGCCGACCATCCCTTCAACGGCCGCGGCGCTCAGCTCCAGCTCCAGTACAGGCCGAGCACCCCGGCGAGCTGCCAGGACATCAAGACCGCCCTGCCCTCCGCGGCGGATGGCGAGTACGTGCTGTACGTCAACGGTGAGGCCTCCAAGCCCTGGACGGCCTGGTGCCACAACATGGCGGGCACTCCCGCCGAGTACCTGCCGCTGCCGTCGACGGGCACCTCGGTCAACTTCTCCCAGTACACCGCGGGCTACAACAACGGCGGCGGCACCAACGTGCGGACCCTCTTCTCCAAGGTCCGCATCGACCCCGCCACCCTGCGCGTGAGCACGGGTGACCAGACCTTCTCCACCTCCTCCGGGCTGCTGTGGCACGGGGATGCCGTCACCTCCATGGCCTATGCCGCGGCGATGAACTGCGACTTCGGCAACCCTGGCCTGGGCAACGTGGACCTGCGGGGCACTCCCTTCGCGGTGGCCGCCAACCAGTTCGCCGTGGTCGGATACTACGGCTCGGGTGGGGCCACCTACAGCTCGGACAACCGGGTGGTGGACCTGTGGAACCGCGGCGAGTGCGGCTGGATGTCGGTGCAGGGCGCCGACCACCCCTTCAACGGCCGCGGCGCGCTGTTGCAGCTCCAGTACGCGCCTCCCGCGTAGCCCCCCTCCCGCGGTCAGGGCTTGGATGCCGTCAGGGTGCCGGGATTTCCCTGCCCGACGATGGGCGGTGGCATCTCCCCCAATGCACTGACGCGCAGGTCATACCGGGACTCGCCCGAGTCCCGGGCAATCTCACCGTTCACCGTGAGGATCACGCTCCCCTTCTGGAGATCCACGCGCTCCCAGCGCTCCTGACGCTGGCTCTCCGGCAGGGGCAGGAGCAAGGAGCGCAAGGGGTTCACCCGGTTGAAGAGCCAGAGGCTGCCGCTCTCGTGCTGCTCGTCGGCGAACACGATCTCCAGCTCATCCCCCGGAGCCACCACCAGGAACAGCTCGGGTTGATCCCTTGGCTCCCACGAGCCCTTCCAGTTGACCACCAGCGTGCGGGTGGCCTTGAGCTGCCCCTCTTCGGAGCGGAGCACGGAGGGCCTCTTGAAGTCCCTGGAGATGATCAGTTGATGCTTCGCCACGGTGCTGCTCCTTTCGGCTCCATGAGCCAATTCCTTGCGGCTGACAGGCTTTGCCTCAGGCGTTCCTGGCGCTCAGGCCCAGTTCCTTGAGGCGCCGGTTGAGCGCCTTCTTGGAGACCTCCAGGCGCTGGACCATGGCGTCCAGGTCGCCTCCGCACGCCTGATGGCAGGCGGTGATCTCCTCCGCGCTCAGGGTTCCCGCCCGGCGGATGTTCGGGTGTTTGTCGATGAGATCGTAGATGGAGGAGCGCGGAATCCCGAGCGTGTCCGCCGCCAGTTTGAGATCCCACGCGTGCTGCCGGAGCGCCGCGAGCAGCTCCTCGCCGGTGACCTCGGTGGACTTGCGGCGAGCCACCGCCGTGGGCGCGGGGGCGGCGGGCTTGGGGGCGGGCCCCGTGGCATCCAGCTCCTCGGCGAGCCGCGAGTCCAGTTGGAGGACGGCCTGCCCCCGGCTGCCAATCACCAGCTGACGGGTGATGTTGCGCAACTGCCGGATGTTGCCGGGCCAGGCGTAGCGCAGCAGGCGCACCGCGAGCGGTGCCGGCAACCACGGCTCGGCATAGGGATCTTTCGGCGTCAGGCGGTGGGCCTCGCCAATGGTCTCCAGCTCCTCCCGGGCGAAGTGCTGGAACAGCATCCCGAGGTCCTCGCGGCGCTCGCGCAGGGGCGGCAGCCGGATCTCATAACCGGCCAGGCGATGCAGCAGCGGCGCCTTGAAGCGCCCCTCGCGGATGTGCTCCTCCAGGTTGGCATCGGTCGCGGCGATCAGCCGGACATCCGTCTTGATGGGGGCATGCCCGCCCACCGGGTACAGCTCGCCGGTCTCCAGCACCCGGAGCAGCATCACCTGCACCTCCGGGGGCGCCTCGCCCACCTCGTCGAGGAACAGGGTGCCGCCCTGGGCCGCCCGGAAGAAGCCCTCGCGGTCCTGCGTGGCGCCCGAATAGGCGCCCTTCTTCACGCCGAACAGCTCGGCGGCCGCCAGCTCCTTGGGGATGGAGCCCAGGTTCACGCTGAGGAAGGGGCGCTCCTTGCGCGGGCTGTGCTGGTGGATGGCCCGGGCCACCAGCTCCTTGCCCGTTCCCGTCTCTCCCCGGACCAGCACCGGGACATGGAGGTCGGCGATGCGCTGGATGTGCTCGCGCACGCGCCGGATGCCCGGGCTCTCGCCCACCATGCCCAGCGTGTCCCCGGACGCCCGCGCCCCGCCCGCGTCCTGGTGCAGCAGCAACACCACGCGCCCCGAGAGCTCCAACGGCACGCCCACCGCCAGCTCCTCCGGGGTGAACTCACGGCTCGTCACGAGCTGCCCGTCCACCACCACCCGGGTTCCGCCCTCGCCCACGCGCAGCCGGAGCCGCCCCCCTGCTCCCGGTGAGAACACGAGGGGCGTCCGGCTCACGAAAGGGTCCGACAGGGGCTGCCCGAAGGTCTCTCCAGGCCGGGTGAAGTTCGGGCCGTTGCGAGACAGGGACACCTCGCGGCCGGCCGCGACTCCCTCCAGCAGGAGCCGCTCTCCCGCCCGGGTGGCCGTGGGATGGGACAGGACGGTCAGCACCGGTACCCCCTGCTCGGCGGAGGCGGGGGCGCGCTGCTCGTGGCCGATGGCGGTGGAGACTTCGGCGACCAGTGGGGGGGACTGGGACTCGCGAGGGTCGGAACGGGACATCGCGCGCGACTGTAGCATTTCCCTCCCAGGGCCCATCCCACGAGGAAACGGAGATGCGTCTCCGCCGCCGCGCAATGGTTTTCGCGCGGCTTCGTCCTATGTGCTCCCGGCGCCGGGTCCGGCGTGCTGCTCCAGAACCCCCTCGAGGGGATGGAAAACAGGAGTTCATCCGAATGAAGAAGCCTCTCTCGCAAGTGCTGTCCGTCCGCCTTGTCGTGCCCTGCATGGCGCTCCTCTGGGGAGCCGGGTGCGGCCCGACCGAGGACGAGTCCAGGATGGGCGAAGTGCCGCCCGAGCAGTCGCTGCTCCAGGAGGAGCAGAAGCTCACGAAAACCTACACGCTGACCTGGCCGAACAATCAGGCCACCGGCGACTGCGGGTTCGGGAACATCGCCGCGGGCAACCAGGACCCCAGGAACGGGTACGCCTCGGGGCGGTACGAAGAGCCCATCACCCTCGGAGGACTGGCGGGCCAACGCATCACCTCGTTGCGGCTGAGCAGCACCAACAGCACCACGTTCAAGTACGACGATGTGATGCTGCTCAACTACGGCAGCTACATCCTCATGAGCAGCGACCGGCGCGTGGCGGCGTACTCCAACGCCCCGAACGCGCTGGGCACCGACCCGGTGCCGTACGTGTGGTCCAAGATCCTCAACCAACCCATCGACAACCAGACCCTGCAACCGGCCTGGTGCAGCTCGGGCGCCACGGGAGCGGACTGTACGGTGCCGGTGACGGAGACGGCCGGGAGCATGAATGTCTACCTCAGTGACTTCACGAAAACGGACGAGGCGGCCTACCCCACCCTCCCCGACGCGCGCACCTTCCAGCTCGTCACCCTGGGGGACGACGAACCGGCCATCGACTGCCGCCATGGAGACATCACGCTGACGGTGACCGTGGAGATCTGCGTTCCCCAGCCCGAGGTCTGTGATGGCAAGGACAACGACTGCGACAAGCTCATCGACGAGGACCTCGCGCCCCTGAGCTGCGGCGTGGGAGCCTGCCGCCGGACGGCGCCGGCCTGCGTCAACGGCGCGCCGGGCACCTGCACGCCGGGCACCCCCAATCCCGAGACCCGTGACAACATCGACAACGACTGCGATGGCCACGTCGATGAGAACTTCATCACCAGTGTCCCCAACTCCACCCTGACCGCGCTCACCAACTGTACGGGCGCGGACATGGACTCCACCGTCGGATACAGCCGCACCTGCATCGCCGCCGCCCGCCGCCACTGCAACAGTCTGGGATGGGAGGGCGGAACCATCGTCGAGCGCACCTCCACCACCGCGTATCTCGCCTGCTTCCGCGCCAAGGGGTTCTTCATTCCGGTCTCCGACCTGACCGCCATCAACCCTGGGTGCACGGTGGACAACGTCATCACCACGCCCGAGTACTCCAAAGCGTGCACCTCGGCGGCCCACCGCTACTGCGCCAGCAAGGGCTACACGGGCGGACTGCCTCAGGAGTTCGGTGGGGGCAACATCTACGTCAACTGCATCGATCAGCCGTCGAACCGCGGTTACTTCAGCAATGTAGACAACGCCGTATGGGGTGCGAGGACGGGCTGCAACACCGCGCCCCTGGCCGGGCCGGATTCCTCCAAGGCCTGTCGCGCGGCGGCTCACCGCTGGTGCTACTACGACAACGGGGCCATCTCCGGGGTGCCCGTGGACCTGGGCACCAGCGCGTCCAACCTCGCGTGCATCTACCTCTGAGGCGTACGAGGTGAGCGCGGCGCGTGTGCGCCAGACTGTGCGAGGTGCCTGAGGCCTGGCGGGGCCCGTGCCCGGGGCGGCGAGGCGGGGTGTGGAGCCCCGCCCCGCCGCGGGACCGCTCAGCCGTTGCCGTTATTCGACGAGTTCGCGGCGGTGTAGGCGCCCCACGCCGCGTAGCCACCGACCAGGTGGAACGCCGTGAGTCCGTAGGAGACCTTGGCGGTGGTGCTCTTGGCGCTCTTCAGCGCGTTGTTGACGAAGTCGGTGGTCTTGGTGGTGTTCTCCGCGGACACGCCGAGGAGGCTCATGGCCGGGCCGAAGTCGTTCTTGATCACGTCGCCGATGCCGAACGGCAGACCCGAGCCGGCTCCGATTCCCGAGGCCAGCGCCAGGCCCTGGTACAACGGCTGGTGCTCGAGCGCGTTGGTGAGGACCTGCGCGACATCCCCGGTGCCGGCGCCCACCAGGGTGTTGGCGGCGAGCTTGAACAGGATCCGACCCAGGGGGTTCCACTTGTCGATCCCCTCCGTCACCACTTTGAGGCCCACGAAGCCGGAGAAGGCTCCGTACAACATGCCGCTGATGAATCCCGAGAACATCGCGTCGCCGAAGCCCTTGCCGGTCAACTTCCCGCCCGGGGCGATGTCGTACTGGAGCCCGGACATGCCCATGCTGAACATGGTGTTGGTGAGCAGCTGCCAACCGAAGTTCGCCACGGAGGTCGCCAGGTCCGAGGAGCCAGCGGCGCCGGAAGCCGCGGGCGCGGCCGCCGAGCCGAGATCCGCGGCGGCCTGAGTGCTGCTGATCCCCGCCTCGGCGCCTGACGACGCACCGGTGGCCAGCTCGCTGCTGGCGGCGGCCGACTCGGTGCCCGCCCCCACCGCGGAGCTGGCCGCCACGCCACCTCCCTCGGTGGCCGCCGCCCCCGCCTGCGAGCCGGCGATGCTGGTGGCGCCGGTCGCGGTTTCCTCGGCGAGCAGTCCCGTCTCCAGGGGGGCGATGGCCGCGTCCGACGCGCCGAAGGTGACGAAGCTGAGCAGGAAGCTGGAGATCACCACGCCCGCCATTCCCACGCCAATGCCCACGCGCGCCCAGGTGGAGGTGTTGCCCGTGGGGTCCGTCATCATCAGCGGGTTGTTGCCGACGAAGCAGTACGGGCTCGGCGCCTGGCGGGCCATGTCCATCGAGAGGAAGCGGCGCAACTCGGGCGAGTAGAGCCGGGCGTTGAAGTTGTACAGCCCGGTCTCCGCATCCAGCTCCTGGCCCATGAACAGGAAGGGAATGACGTCCAGGTGGGAGCCGGACGCCCCCGCCAGCGAGCCGAACGGGCGGTAGTTGTACTGGGCGACGAGCGCGTTCTGGTCATCCACCACGGCCCAGACGGTGTGCGCGTAGTCGCGCAGCGGGAAGTACCGCTTGTCGCTGACGGCGGCCACCAGCCCCGTGGGCCCGTACACGAAGAGGGACCACTGCGTGCCGGACACCCGCGCCAGCGGCTGGATGGACAGGCCGTTGAAGTAGACGAAGGACGACGAGGACGCGCTGCTCACCTGCTTCACCACGCGCTGCCCCTGGCCACCGTAGGCCAGCCGCACCTGGGCCGGGTCGTTGCCGGCAACGGTGATGCCGCGGGTGAGGTTGAACGCCGGCTCGTAGTCGAGCGCCAGCGTCTCGCTCTTCAGCAAGCGGCCGTCCGCGCCCCAGGTGAAGCCGGAGGTGGGCGCTCCATTCACCGACTGCGTCTGGAGCTGGTTGGTGCCCGGCGCGTAGGTGAACGTGTACGGGACACCGTCCTGGGTGATGGACCAGATGTTGCCGTTGGCGTCGTACTGCCCGACGGACTCGTTGCCCGGTTGCCCGCCCGCGACGGTGGCGCTCACCAGCCGGCTCTGGCCGTCGTAGGCGTACGTCGCGTCGTTCTGGGCCGCGGGCTCGCCGAACGCGAGGTTCAGCGACCGGGTCTGGATGGAGCCGTCCGCGAAGAAGGTGTACCCGAGCGAGAACGACGGCTGCTCGTTCCCCTTCACCGTGACCGCGTGAGTCGAGAGCCACCCGGGCGACGCGTACTCGTAGATGCCCTGCAGCGTGCCGCCGTTGCGCAGCTCCTGCGACACGTCGCCATCCGGCGTGTAGACGTACGCCGCGAGGTCCGTGGCCCCCGCCGAGGTGCCGATGCCGATGGCGCGCCCCTTCTCGTCGTACGAGTAGAAGACGTCGGAGACCGGCCCGCCCGCGGGGTAGGTCACCCGCACGATGGCATCGAGGTTGTCGTAGCCGTACGTCACGGTGCCGCGCTGGCCCTCGGTGGCGAGCGTCATCGTCGAGGTGCGCCCGGTGGTGTCGTAGGTGAACGTCTCGGTCACCGTGATGGCGCTGGCGGTGCTGCCCGTGGGGGCCTGAGTGACCGTGACCACCGACACCTTCTGGCCGATGGGCAGCGGATCGTCGCCGTCGCCGTCGTAGGCATGGGTCCGCGTCACGGTGCGCGCCACCGAGGCGTCGGGCCACTGCGGCGTGACGGCATGAGCGGCGAGCCGGGCGGGATCCCACGCTTGTGGCACCGTCCCCTCCTCCAGGATGCGGCCGAGGGCGTCGTACTTGTAATAGACGAACCAGGTCTGGCCGGCGTCGAGCGCGGGCTGGGCGAAGCGCAGGTTCATCGCCGGGTCGTAGATGAGCGAGGTCGTCCCGCTGTCGGGATCGGTCCTCGCGGTGGTGCGGCCGAGCGGATCCTGCACGACGGAGGACGTGAAGGCGGCCGGGTTGCCCTGGGGGCTGGTGGTGAAGGCGTTGGGCTGGCTCAGGTTCAGCGTGGAGCTGCCGCCAGGCAGGGTGGTGGCCGGGCTGGAGCCGGCGAAGGAGACGGTGCTCTGGCCCTGTCCCACCACCGCTCCGGTGGCATCGCTGAGCGCGGAGGCGATCTTCCGGCCGGTGGTGTCGCGCAGGCTCACCGACTGGTTCTTCATCTGGCTGATGAGGGTGTCGCTGCTGAAATCCCCCGCCGGGAGGTTGAACGACGAGCCGGAGTTGGCGCCGTAGGCGAACTGGATGGTTTCCCGCTCCAGCGGAGAGGTGGTGTCGACGTCATGCACCGCGAACGGCTGGCCGGGCAGGCCCTGCTCGAGGCGGCGGTTGCGCGTGGAGGCCTCGAAGCGGTACCCGTAATAGGGATAGCCGCCGTCATCGGACCGCTTCACCGGCCCGTCCGTCTGTCCCCGGTAGTAGTCCGCGATGTCACCGGTCATCTCCCAGGTGCTGTCCATCGCATCGAGGAAGCCCTGCACGTCGACGAAGGTCGGGCTGTAGGTCAGCACCGGCTGAGAGGCGCCGCCGCCGAAGCTCGCCGGCATGGTGCGGGTGACCGCCACGGTCCGGTTGAGCGCATCGAGGATGACCGCCGAGAGGAGGGCGTCGTCGCCCAGCAGTTGTTGGTTCTGCCGGTTCTGGCCGGTGGCGTCGTCATAGGTGAGCCCCACGCGTGGCCCCGCCATCATCGACAGGTTGCGCAACGAGAGGCCGTTGGGCCCGGTGGAGAAGGCCACCGTACCGGTGTCGCCGGCCGTCACCTTCGCGCTGAACAGCAGCTGGCCGTCGCCGAAGAAGACGACGACACCGCTGCCCATCACCAGCAGCCACTGCCGCGGGAGCTGGGGTGGGCTCGCCAGCGGCGCCTGGACGGTGCCGCCGCCCGGCGCGGTGAAGCTGAACCCCGAGGACGGCTCGTACGCGATGCGGTAGCCGGAGCCGAAGGTGACACCGAGCGCGCCCGACAACGTCCCGGCCGGCTGCACCTCGAAGAAGAGCGCCGCCGTCTCCGGCGAGCCCCCCGTGAAGCCCCGCCATGTCAGCGTGTCGCTGGTGGAGCCGGTGTGGGTCAGCGCACCGTTGGCGCGGCTCCAGGCCGATGGGGAGCCGGTGGCCTGCCAGCGCGCCCGCCACTCGTCGCCGTTGAGGAACGTCTCGAGGCTGCCGCCCTCGGCCACGCCCACCGCCAGGTTGGTGTTGGGGCTGGCGCAATCGAAGGCGTCCCGCGCATTGCCCTCGCGCGAGAGGAACTCCTGGGTGAGCTGTTTCACCTGCTCCACGGGGCCAACGGTCGCCACCGTCCGGTTGAAGGCGTCGTACCGCATCCGGAGGGTGCGCCCGGACGCGCTCAGGGTGGCGGTGGTGAGGTGCGAGCCCGGGTCGTACGTGCGGGCGGCGAGGCGGCCCGTCAGCGGCGCGACGAAGACGTCATCCAGCAGCACCGCGGACTGGGACGGGTTCGCCGCCTGGACGGAGAGCGCGATGGACGAGGTGCCCGCCGTCAGCGGAATGCCGAGCGTGCGGTAGGCCCACGTCCCGCCGGTGTCCGCGAAGGCGGCGGTCAGCGGAGTCCCCGCCACGCCGTCCACCGACACGGTGACGGAGAAGCCCGCGCCGGTGACGGGGGTGAAGCCCGCCGGCGTCTTGTACCAGAAGCCCAACAGGTAGGTCTGGCTCACGTTCGGCGGCGTCAGTCGTGCCGAGAGGCTTGCGCCACCGCCCGCCGGGAGGCTCAGGCTGCTCTGGCCGGTGTGCGCGTCGCCGGTGACGGTCCGCGTGCCCTGCGCCGTCCACCCGCCGCCGCCTTCATACGGCTCGAAGCCGCAGTAGGCGCAGCCGCCGCCGAGGAACGAGGCGTTGTTGAAGACGGCGACCGGGAAGGTGTCGTCCGTACCGTAGAGGGTAGACATCGGCACGCCGAGCCCGTCCCACTGCTCGACGGTCTGGCCGAACGGAGTGCGCGCCACCACCCGCCTGGACAGGAGCCACCCGTCCGGCGCCGTGCCGGGGGAGTAGCCGTTGAACGGGAACGGCACGCCCGCGGGTCCCACCCAGGAGAAGTCCGCCTCCTTGCCGGGCACGAGCACGTTCGCCCCGAGCGCGCTGGGGAAGCTCCGGTAGGTGGTGGCGGTGCCCTTGGCGGGGATCGCCTCACCCGTCCCGCGCGTCCAGGTGGTCACCGACTGGGCCACGTCGTTGAGGAGGTGCAGCGCGCGCATCGGCCCGGAGATGGCCGGGTTGTCCACCTCGTAGCCGTACTGGCTGGTGGCGATGAACGTCTCGGCCGCGCCGGTGCCGCCCACCGTCCGGGTGGTGGTGGCCACCGGCTGGCCCGAGTAGGGCGCGGTGAAGCCCTCGGGCACGTACGCGGTCTGCTGGCTGCTGGTGACGCCGTCCTCCACCTTGGTCTGCTGGAGCTGGACCACGAAGCCGCCGCGCAGGTTCAGCGGCTGGGCGGAGCCGTCCACGGGCTCGCTCGCGCGCTGGATGTAGACGTGCCAGTCGTTCGTCGTCTTCGTCAGGATGTTGCCCTGGTTGTCGAGGACGTCCACCTCGGCCAGCAGGCCGTCCAGCATGTTGTAGAAGTCCGCGCCGGTGCGGATCCCCAGGCCGTTCAAGTAGCGGTTCACCACCGAGCCGAACACCGGCCTCGAGGGGTCCGCGGTGCCCGGGTAGACGGTGGAGGTGAAGTACTTCACGACGTCACCCGACGGATCGCACGCCGCATTCGACGGATCCGGCACGTAGCTGTGCGGCGAGGGCGCGTCGAACCCGTCGTCCACGGTGAGGCCGGTGACCGCGTAGTGGAGGAGCTCGCCCTCGATGGCCTCACCGGCGTAGCGGTGGAGGATGATCTGCGTGGCCTGGTTGAAGCCGCTGGCGGTGCTCGGGTAACCGGCGAACGCGCTCGGGCCGCCAGCGGCGGTGCCGGGGCCGCCGCCGCCCGGCTCGGACGGGGTGGACATGCGCTCATCCGAGAGCGGCTGGGCCGCGCCGGACACCTGGCCGTTCATCAGGACGGTGGCCGCCACCTGGTTACCGGTGGCGCCCTGGGTGTCGAAGACGAAGTACGACAGGAACCGCGGCGCCTCGTTCACCACCGCCTGCGAGTTGAGGACGAAGCGGTTGGTGGCGCCGAGCGACTGGTTGACCAGCGCCTGCACGTCCGCGGTGGGGCTGCCCGCCATCACGCCATCCCAGTGGGTGGCGCTGCCGCGGAAGTAGAGGAACTGCCCCAGCACGCAGTAGTCCTCCGCGCCCGCCGACGGCCAGTTCGCCGTCTTCGAATTCTGCGGCGGCACGGGCAGTGATTGCGCGGGGGTGACGGGAGCGCGGGTCCAACCCTGGGTGTCCGTGTCGGGGTCGAACGAAAGCACCTTGGCGGCGGGCGCCCCTACCCCATTGCCGTCCGCGACGATCTGGAGCGCGTAGTCCGGGCCGTAGGCGTACCGCTGCTGGCGGCCGGACTGCGGATTGCCGTTGTACAGGCCGGAGTTGACCAGCCAGGTCTGACCGTTGAAGCGCAGCACGCGCGCGGCGGCCGCCACCAGCGTGTTGGAGATGACGACGGGAACCCACGGGGTGGGGAACGCGCCGCTGGGCTCCTGGCGATCCGAGAAGGAGAATTGGGCCGGCGGAGACTGGAGGCCGTACGCCGCGTCCCACTGCAGGAAGTGGAGGGTGTAGCTGAGCTGCTGGCTGTTCTGCCCGGTGAGGTTGGCGGCGATGACGAAGGAGTCGCTCGGCACCAGCGTGATGCGCGAGAGGTCCTGCACCGAGAAGTCCGGGATCGACACCGTCCTGGGCCCGTTCCACACGAGCGCTGGATCCAGGAAGTACAGCGAGGCGGTCCCGCGCTGATCGAGCAGCAGGTAGTACTCGTTGCGCGCCATGCCCCAGGCGAAGGCCGGGAGCGTGAACGACTCGCGCGTCCACGCGTTCGTCGTCCAGCGCCAGGTGACGCGGTCGTACGAGTACTTGCCGTGGATCTCATCCATCAGCGTCACCAGCAGGAAGGTGTCCCCGCCCGAGAGGACCGCGGTGGCGCTGGTGGTCGTGTAGCTCAGGGCCGGCGTGTTGACGCCGGTGGTGGTGCCGTTCAGCGTGGCAGGCACCCACTGGCCCGGCCGCGCGACATCCTTCTGGAAGATGTAGACGTCGGTCTCGTTCACCCGCTCGAAGGACAGGGCGAAGAACTCGCCGCTGGGGACGACCTCAAGCGTCGACAGGTCCAGCCCCGCGCTGTCGTTGAACAACACGGTGTCCGGGGTGAGCGACCAGGACTCCCAGCGCCCCAGCCAGGTGTAGACCTGCATGGACAGCTTGCCGCTCGCCGCGCTGTACCAGGTGGTCACCGCGTAGTCCTCGCCGAAGAAGACGCGCGGGGTGGAGCCGGCGAAGCCTGGATCCGACGGCTGCGGGACGGCGTAGGTGCGGTCACAGATGTCCAGCGACTGCTTCGTGTACGAGTACGTGGCGGCGCCGCCCTGCGGGTAGGTGATCGACTTGAGCGCCCCGGGGCTGGACGCCGTATTGGAGGAGGCCGGAGAGTCGAAGTAGTAGTCGAAGACGATTCCCGGCAGGCTGTCGTTGAACGCATTGGACAGCACGACGCGGGTGAGGATCCGCTTGCAGGTGTCGCCGAACAGCGCGCCGGTGTGGGTGGTCACGTTGGCCACCGGGCTGCCCGCCACGCCGCCCGCGGGCTGCTTCGGCTGGTAGAGGAGCTTCAGGCTGAAGAGCGTGGAGCCGTCCAGCCCCTTCACCACGATGTTGTCCAGGTACCGCGTCTCGTAGCGGTCCTGGTACGCGTTGGGCGTGTTGTCCGGGACGGCCTTGTGCGGGTCCGCGTACTCGCGCGCGCTCTCGGGCGTCGCGTTGCTCCACAGCTTGTCCTCGTAGTTGAAGGTGAGGGTGCGGCCGAACACGTCGGTGATGCCGGTGAGGTAGCAGGCCTTGGTGTACGGCAGCCCGCCGGCACCCACCTGCTGCTCGACGTCCGGGATCAGCCCCGCGCTGTTCCGGTCCCAGCCGTTGTAGCTGTAGCGGATGGAGTCGCCCCAGGGCGTCATCGCGCTCACCAGGTGCCACGCGCGCGCGTACTGCCCCTGCCCCTGCGTGAGGTTGCTGTCCCCTTCCCAGATCGCCTCGGGCTGGCCGGTCTCCGCGTTCGGCACGTACCAGCGCACGCCCCACTCGATGCTGTTGCCGGCGGAGGTGGCGTAGCCCCGCGGCGTGTCCGGGCCCCGGCCGCCGAAGGACATCTTCTGGCCCGACTCGTTGATGACGACCCAGCGCTCGTACGGCGCGTAATAGAGGATCTTCCAGAACTGGTAGTTGACGAGCTGGAACGACTCGCCGCCGTCGTAGGCGTCCAGGCCGCCGCCGTCGAGCTGGAGGTTGAACAGCTGCTGGTTGTCGTCATCGGCGATGGCCCACTGCGTGGACGACACCGCCGTCACCTTCGCGGTCGTTGCGAGCGCGATGCCGTTGCTGGCGAACCGCGCCACCACGTCCGCGGACACCGTGCCGCCCGAGAGCCCACTGGAGAGCGACGACGGCATGGAGAACAGGAACGGCGTCTCCGGCTCCCGCGCCAGCGCGGCAGGCGAGCCGCCGCTGACGTACTGGTACGTGCGCGTGCCCGGCGTCACGGAGCCGCTGTCGTCGAGCTGGATGGACGTCGTCGGCAGGCTCCACCCGAGCCCCACCACGCCGGTGGGGTTGTCCCGGTTCCAGGTCTGCCCATCCCGGAAGACGTTGCTCTGGTAGAGCAGCGCCACCGTCACGTCCATGCCATCGCCCGAGACGCGCCCCGGCATCGAGAACAGGGTCTGGGTGAAGTTGATGTCACCCCGGAAGAGGTTGACGCTGCTCTTCAGGTTGCCGAAGGCGCTGGAGTCGAACTGGAACGTGCGGATGGACGGGATCTGCGAGTCGGAAGCCATGGATGCTCCAGGAAGGAGGGCAAACGAAAGCGCCCGCCACCACCCCGGCAACGGGCGCTGGGGGCGGAGCGGGCGGTGAGGCAACGGCGGCCGGGGGAGCGTCCGCTACGCCGGAATGCCGACGACGATGATGCTGCAGCTGCTCTTGTTGTTGTTTTGGATGTTGCCGCTCTTGTCCGCCATCCAGGCCTGGACGCCCGTGGTCTGGACCTGGGTGTTGTCGCCGGTGTCGACCCAGACCTTGTCCGGCCCGGCACCGAGGCGATACACGTGGTGATCGTCCTGAGCCGCGAACTGGACCTGGAAGCCGGTGATGAAGGTCACCGCGTCCTTGACCGGGGTTCCCATCGGAATCGTCCGGACCTGCGGGCTCTGGTCCGAGTACGGCACGACGACGAAGCCCGGCTGGGAGGTGGAGCTGGCGATGAGCAGGCCGCTGGCGGACTGGGTCGAGGCGAAGTGCCCACTGTCGTCCTTCATGTTCGCAGTCGCGGTGATGAAGCCCACGCTGCCGTTCTGCTGGGAGCCCACCGACGCCTGGAGGAACTGGACGTGGTGGTCGTCATCGGAGTACGCGAAGTTGAAACCCGCGAGCGCCGCCTGGAGGATGGGCTCGCTGGAGTCCGGGAGGTTGATGCCATCGCTCCTCCCACCGTTGGCGACACTCACCGCCGGGTTGAGCAGCACCGCGTTGGTCGAGGCGCCCGTCCAGGCGATCACGGTGACGGTCACGTACGAGTTCTGCAGGTTGATCTGATTGCCGCTCGAATCGGACATGATCGCCGTCACCGAGACGGTCACCTTCTGGCTCGACGGTCTGTTCGAGGTGAGGTTGAGGCTCAACTGCTCGATGTGGTGGTCGTCATTGCCGTAGCTGAACTGGAACGACGCGATGCCCGCCACGTACTGCGAGATCTCGCTGTTGAAGTTGAACTCCGAGGGCGTCGCGCTGTTCATCGAGACGTTCTTGCTCTGGATTTCCAGGCCCATGTCTGCTCCTTGCGAGGGGATTGGCGGCACGCTTCCGCGCGCTCACCGGGGGTGAACCAACATTCGCTCCCGGCGAAAAGAGCACAGTTGGGGGTGAAAGAACCATTTCCCGCCGGTTTTTCGAGACCCCCGTCGAAGCCGGCGCGGTGGGCGCCGAGGTTCAGTTCCATTGCTCGCGCTGCGCCATGCGCTGTTCGGTCTTCCCCCGAGACGTGAAGACACGCCGCGAGGCCCTGCATCGGCCGCAACCGGGCTCACCCCGGCTTCGCATGACGGGATGGATCCAGTGAAGACAGCTCACTCCCGTGAAACTGAAATCCTGACATCCTCGTGAGCTGCTGAAGTCTGGTTGATTCAGCCAGGGCTTGCCCGACCTCCAGACCTGTACTGCTTTAAAACGCATCACGCACATCACATGTGCAGACAAGTGCACGACAAGTTGAGTGCCACCTGATATTTGGGGGCCCGCTGAACCTGGGAGCGCGTCCTCGCGAGAGTCCGGCATGGAAATGCCAGATCCGCAGGGAAAAGAGGGGACCCGTGACGCAACAGCAACGGCTGGGAAAATACGAATTGGTGCGAAAGCTCGCCGCGGGAGGCATGGCCGAGGTGTTCCTCGCCAAGGCCGCCGGCCCCATGGGTTTCGAGAAGACCCTGGTCGTCAAGCGCATCCTGCCCGAGCTGGCCGCGGAACCCGACTTCGTCCAGATGTTCCTGTCCGAGGCCAAGCTCGCCGCCCGGCTCACGCACCCGAACATCGTGCAGATCTTCGACTTCGGCGAGGCCGAGGGCACCTACTTCCTGGCCATGGAGTACATCGACGGGCCGAGCCTGCGCACGCTCATCAAGCGCGCCGCGGCCCAGGGACAGCCCCTGCCCGCAACGGTGTGCGCCCGGATCATCTCCCTCGCCTGCGAGGGGTTGGCCTTCGCCCACGACTTCACCGATCCCGACACGGGTGAAGCACGAGGCCTCATCCACCGCGACGTCAGCCCGGACAACATCCTGCTGTCCCGGCAGGGCGCGGTGAAGGTGGTGGACTTCGGCATCGCCAAGGCCGCCGGGCAGAGCCACAAGACGGAGAGCGGTGTCGTCAAGGGCAAGCTCCCGTACATGCCGCCCGAACAACTGCGCGCGAAGCCGTTGGATCGACGCGCGGACGTGTACGCGCTCGGCGTGGTGCTCTACGAGCTGCTCACGGGCCAGCGGCCGTACGCCTCGGAGTCGGAGGCCGGGCTGATGCAGGCCATCCTCTTCGAGCCGCACACCCCGGCGGCCGAGCTCCGTCCGGATCTTCCCTTTCCGCTGCGGCGTATCCTCAACAAGGTCCTCGCCAAGGATCGCGATCAACGCTACGCGGACTGCCACGCCTTCCAGGCCGAGCTGGAGAAGTTCATCGTCTCCGCCGGTGCGCCCGTGACGATGCAGCAGGTGGCGCATCTCATCAACCGCGCCAACACGAGCCCGGGGGATGAGCTCCCCGTGACGAAGGGGCCGCTCAAGACGCCCACGCCCGTCCCCCCGGGCCTCACCCGGAAGCGCTCCTCCGCGCCCACGACCGAGGCGGCAACGGCGAATCACCGCGCCCCCCAGGCCCCGAAGCAGGAGGAGCAGAGGGCCGCCGGCACCCCCGTGACGGCCCCGGTTCGGCCCCGACGGCCGTCCGGACCCATCGTGCTCCAGACCGCCAATCATCGGGTTCCCCAGCAGCAGGCGGCGGGCTTCCCGGGTGGGGAGCCGGGCATGTCGCGCCCCGGCATGCCGAAGTCGGCGAGCCGGCCCGTGATGCCGTCGTGGGCGCTTGCCTCGTTGGCGCTCCTGAGCATCGCCACGGGGAGCTGCGTGCCGAACACCGCGCCGCTGACCGACCCAGCGACGAAGTCACCCGAGCAGGCGGAGAAAGAGCCACTCGAGCAGGTGGTGCAGCATTCACCTATGCAGGTGGTCCAGCAACCCCTCACCCCCGTCCCTCCGCCCGCGCCCAAGGCCAGGGGAAAGGGAACCCTGGAGCTGCGCGTCTATCCCTACGCCACCGTCTTCGTGGATGGCATCAAGAAGGGACACACCCCCATGAAGCCCCTGGAGTTGCCCGCGGGGCTCCACTTCGTGAAGTTCGTCCACCCGGACAGGACGATCGAGCGCGAGGTGGACGTCAAAGCCGGGCAGGACAACCTCCTCAAGATCGACATGCTCGAGGAGTGAGGAGAGCGAGCCCTCCACGGCTCCACCCCAGGAACCGTGGAGGGTGGAACGTCAGTGCCACCTGCTCTGCCAGGCATCGATGTCGCGCGAGGCGGCTTGCAATGTCTCGCTGGAGAAGGCCTCCCGAACCTTCTTGCCCAGGTGCAGCAGCTCCGTCCGCGCGGTGAACCTGTTCGCGGTCTCGACCCCAGGGAGTTGATTCTGGAGCAGCAGCAGGCGCCGCATGAGCCGCTCGCAGTCGGGAGCAACAGCCGCCCGGCACCCGAGGAGACTCGCCGGCTCTTCATCGGCTGAGGCGGGGGGCTCGGGGAGGGCCACATCCTGGTCCTCGTCGCCGAGCTCCCAGCGCTCTTCTGGCACCAGGGACTTCACGTGAGTCCAATCCGAGTTGAACGGATAGAGGGAGTACTCCCTGGCGAACTGGTCGATCTCCTGAATGACGCGGACCCATTCCGTGGGCGAGCTCGCTTTCGAAACCTGGGCCTTGAATTCCGACAAGCGCCCCGCCACCGCGCCCCCCTGAATGCCTCGCACGCACAGCATCTGGTTCATCATGGCCAGGCGCCACAACTGCTGTGCTTGCAAGGTCCTGCCATTGGGAATGATGTGCCCGGTCGGGCAATTCGATGAAGCCCCGGGAGAAGGCTTCTGCCTGGCGTCCGGGGGCGTGGGGGTGCTCGTCTCCAGCAGCGCCTTTTTCCGGACGGTCTCGAAGTGGCTCTCGATCTTGGGCGAAACCGGCTCGGGAAGCTTCGCCTCGGGCCGGATCAGCAGCGCCATCTCGAAAGCATCTCCGGACTCCACGAACCGTCCCACCTCATACAAGAGGATTCCCTCGTAGAGGGACAAGGCCAGCAACTCGGGCGTGTCCAACGGGCTCTGACGCGCGAGCCCGATGAGCTCGAGGGCCTTCTCGTACTCGCCGTTCCGGCGGGCCTGGCGGATCGTTCCAATGGTGATCTTGGGAACGACCACCTCCTGCTTCTTGGCGTCGTCAGCCCCCTCCTTCCTGGTGTCTTCAGCAGCCTCCTTCTTCTTGACGTCGACAGGCGCTTCTCCCGCCGCGTACGCGGAAGAGAGCGGAGTCCAGCAAGCGAGGAATAGGACGGGAATGATTCTCTTTTGGAACATGGCACACACGGAATGGAGCATCTGGGCGAGGACTGGCTTTATCCCAGATTGAAGGCCAAGGAAACTCGCGGACCGAGGTGGAGCCAGCTCACGCGGGGATGGCGCGGAGGGGCAGCGCCACCGGCCCGCGAAGCCCGATGGAGTGGTTCCACTTCAGCTCCCCCGGGGCGAGGACGAAGCCCTGGCAGCGGGAGAAGAGCTCCTCCAGGCCGATGCGGGCCTCCATCCGGGCCAGGGGCGCGCCCAGGCAGAAGTGCACGCCATAGCCAAAGGCGATGTGCTGCTGCGTGCGGCGCTCCAACACCAGCTCATCGGCCCGCTCGAACACCCGCTCGTCCCGGTTGGCCGAGCCCACCATCAGCGCCACGGGCGCGTACGCCGGCAGCTTCACCCCGCCCAGCTCCACCTCGGCGCGAAGCATCGAAGAGGCCCCGCCCCCGAGTCAATCCAGGAGGCCCGAAGACGTCTACATGAACAGCCGGGGGATCATCTGCCCGTAGTCGGCGAAGACGCGAGCGGACGACTTGTTCTGCATGTTCTGGACGGCGGCTCGCACATCCGCATCGGCCGTCAAACCATTCACATCCGCCTTCAGGCGAGCCAGGTGCGCGGCATAGGCCGTCGAGACCCACCACGCGTAGGCGGGCCCCCAGCCACGCGCGTCCTTGGTCGCCAGGATGGAGGAGATGTCCATGAGCCAGCAGTCGATCAGGTCCGGCAGATCCTGGGCGGAGAATGAGTCCGCGTCATTGCGGCGATAGAGGGCGATGATCTCCGCGAACTCGATCATCAGCCCGCGATAGTAATTGTACCGGGCGTAACCGTAACAGCTGGCGAAGATGTGATCGGGCTGCTTCGCGTCACTGGGGGTGTAGGACCAGTTCGTCGCGGCGTCCTGGACCTTCAAGGAGAAGTCCTTGATGCGCTCCTCGCTGTTCTGGCGGCTTCGCGCGATGGCCTGGACCGCGTGGGTGATCGGACGCTCCACCAGCCCCCGCAGCTGGCTGACCGGCTGGATGCGCAACGCATGGTCCGCCATGTAGTGCGCGCCGACCTCGTGGCACAGCATGCCCACGATGTACCCGGCCGTGTAGTTCCTGAAGAACCACTCCGCGATCTCGATCAGCAGGCTGCCCTGCGGATTGACGTACTGCGGATCGTAGATGCTCGCCGGGTTGTACTCCGTGGTGGTCGTGTTGATCAGACACGCCGAATTCCGGGCGATGAAGCCGTTGAGGCTGGCGCTATCATCGAGCATCGTCTTCAGCCGGTCCGCCTTGACCTGATTGAGCCTTTGCAACGCGGTGATATCGATTCTCATGATAAGGAATGCCCCTGTTCCGAAGGACGGCGATGGCCCTGTGCCGTACGAGCCTATTTCCGGGGCGGACGGAGCGTCAACGCAGCGCGCGAAGGCATTCCGCCTTGACACGGTAAAGCCCGGGCTCGATCGTCTGGCGCTGACCTCCGCCGGCCGGCTCGCGGACCCCTGGCGCGACCGCGACGCTCCCGCCTGGCGGGCGGCGCTGCGTCTCGGGCCGCCAGGCGACTTCGCCTGGCGCTCACCGTCAGAGCAGCGAAGCCTGCTCGCGAAGCGGGCGCTCACACCTCGAGCAGCATGAAGCGCTGGTCGGGGTGCATCTTCGTCATGAGGGGCATCGCCACGTTGTAGACGGGGATGCCGCTCTTCGTCTTTCCAGCCGGCGCGCCATGGTGCGCGTGCCCGTGGAAGACGGCCTCCGCGCCGTAGTGGTCCACCGGCATCGCCAGGCGGCTCGTCCCGAGGAAGGGGCGGATCTCGATGTTCTCCCCTTCCAGCGTCTCCGGCACCGGGGCGTAGTGCATGATGACCACCTTCTTCGGCGTATCCAGGTGGCTGAGCGCCGCCTCCAGCTTCAGCGACTCGTGTACCGCCTCCTGCACGAAGGACTTCGTCTGTCCCTCGCCGAAGGCCTGCAGCGTCGCGTTGCCGAAGCCTCCGCCGAAGCCCTTCACCCCCGCCACGCCCAGCACCTTCTCGAAGATGAAGTGGTCCCCATCAAGGATGTGGACGCCCACCCTCGACAGCTCACCGCAGATCTCCTTGGCCTGGTTGTGCTCGTAGTCATGGTTGCCGAGCACCGCCGCCACCGGCACCCGCAGCGCCGAGAGTTCCTCGGCGAGCACCTTGCCCTCCTCCACCATGCCCCGGTCCGTCAAATCTCCGCACAGGAGCAGCACGTCCGCTTCCGCGTTGACCTGCTTGACGAGCTGACGGAAGCGGCCGTGTTGATCCTCGCGGCAGTGCAGGTCACCGACCGCCGCCAAGCGTATTTTCGAGTTCGCGTCCCGCGCCACGTGCCTCCCCCTTCTCTCGATCTCGTTCATCCCAGGACCGGCCATCGCCGTAGCCCCAGTGATGGATGTCCACCGCGTAGTTCACCCGCGAGATGAGATTCCCGCGGCACAGCCGCTCGTCCCAGTTGCCTTCCTTGAGCGTGTCCAGCGTGCGCGACATCAGCTCCGTCATCAGCCACGTGGGCACCAGGTCCCGCTCGCACGGGTAGGCGAAGCGGAACATCATCAGGTGGCTGAGCAGCACCTCCCAGTACCGGTCGAAGCGCCGCAGCAGCCGCTCCCAGTCCATCCCCCTCCCCATCTTGAGGATGAGGTGGTTGATGTCCGCGCCGTCGTAGCGCTCGCGCTCGTTCACGAAGGCCTTGGACCAGATGGTCTCCTCGGCCGGCGCGATGAGGCACGGGTGGCCGAACACGGAGGCCGTCCTCGCGTGGACGAACCACTCGTCGTCCACGGTGGCCACCCCGTTGCCCGAGGAGAAGATGAAGTCCACGAAGTACTCGCCCTTGTAGGCCTTGTAGATCCACACCTCGTCCGCGCGCTCGGTGCGCCAGCCGTCCTTCTCCAGCTCCACCAGCGCCCGTTCCGCGTCCCGCTTGCGGGGGAAGAGGTCCAGGTCCTTGGTGTCGCGATAGATGCCCGTATAGGTGGAGTAGGCGTAGGCGCCGCCGACCAGGAACGGCACGCCGGCGTCCAGCAACACCTCGATGGCCCGGCCACGGGCGTTGATCTCGTCCGTGGTGCGGTTCCTCTCGGCGAGCGAGGCGTCGATTCCCATCTCCCCGGGGTGGTTGGGGTGTCGCTTTTCCATGGGCCAAACCTAGGAACGGGTCCTTTTTCTCGTCGGAGCCCCCGTCCGGTATGCCTGGAGGGCGGCCAGGGGACTTCCAACCCCCTGGAATCCCTGGGTTTTGCTCGAACCGAAAATCGCCTTTTCTGTTTTTGGACCCTGCTGTGTCCCTACGGGCAGATGACCCGCACCGGACGCGAAGGCCGGGCGGACAACCGAGAGGGAACGAACATGACGCTGCGCAAGAGCCTGCTGATCTCCGCCCTGATGCTCGCGGGCTGTGGCCGGATGGACCGGGAGACGGAGTTCCGCTCCGTGCTGCCCACGAAGGAGCTGGTGGAGGTGAAGACGCCGGAGAAGAGCGGCCAGGGGCTCACGTCCGCGGAGGCCGTGCACGCCCAGGGCAAGGGCGACCTGAGCGAGATGTACAAGCTGACGCGGGCCACGACGGTGCTGGTCAACGGCGGCACGCTGTGGGTGCTGGGGCTGGTGGACAAGGTGACGCAGTACCCGCCCACCACGCTCACCCAGGACACCGCGGTGTGGGGCCCGTACACCGAGGCGCTCGCGCGCAACACGTGGAAGCTCACCGTGAAGAAGACGGGCGAGCAGACCTACAGCTACACGGTGTCGGCGAAGGCGAAGGAGGCACAGGACTCGGCCTTCGTGGACGTCATCACCGGCACCCATACCGCCGCGGTGGACGAGGCGGGCGAGCCCGTGAGGGGCTTCGGCACGGGCGAGTTCACGCTCGACTGGGACAAGCAGGCGACGCTGCCCGAGCACGACGCGAACGTGGGCCGCTTCACGGTGAAGTACGCGCGCCAGGACGACACGAGCGCCGCCACGGTGGACGCGGCGTTCCGCCAGGTGCGTGACGAGAACGACGCCAGCAAGCGCGTGGACGCGGACTACCGCTACGCCGCCACGCCTGGCCAGGGCGGCCAGTTCGACTTCAAGCTCGTCCAGGACTGGTACAAGGCGGAGGGCTCGGACAAGAAGGAGACCCTCACCATCAAGAGCCGCTGGCTGGAGACGGGCGCCGGCCGCTCGGACGTGGAGCTGTCGGGCGGGGACCTGGGCGCGGAGAAGGGCCACGCCAGCGAGTGCTGGGACCCGGCCTTCGCCAGCCGCTACCTGTATGCCAGCTACACCCTGCCCCAGGTGCAGTACGGCGCCGAGGCCACCGACTGCGTCTTCGCCACGGCCAGCTACTCCTCGTTGTAAGCTCGCCGCCCTTCAACCCGCAGCGAGACGAGGCAGTTCGTGGCAGGAGCGAGTCCACCGGTCCTAACGGGAATCGACGGCGGTCAGAAGGATCGGCGCACGGTCCTGCGCGAGCTGTACACGGCGTATGGCGGCAGCGTGTATGGGCGCTGCCGCTACCTGTTGAAGGACGCCAGCCGGGCCGAGGACGCGATGCAGGAGGTGTTCGCCCGCGCCCTCACCCACTCGGAGGGCTTGCGCGACGAGTCCTCGCCCCTGGCGTGGTTGATGAAGATCGCCACCCACCATTGCCTCAACCAGCTGCGCGCGGAGCGGGCGCCGTGGCGGCGCTGGTTCGAGCGGGACGAGCTGGCCCGCCCCGAGGGGGATGACGGGGCTCGGAAGCTGGAGACGCGGGAGTTGGTGCGCTCGCTGCTGTCGCGGGTGGATGTGGAGACGCAGGCGGCGGTGGTGCACTACTGGGTGGACGGGATGACGTTGGAAGAGGTGGCCGCGATGTTGGGGCGCTCGGTGCCCACGGTGCGGAAGCGGCTGGAGCAGTTCGCCGCGATGTCGAACGAGGAGCTGAAGGTCCCATGAGCGCGCACCTGTCGGAGTGGACGTTGCGGCGGCTGCACGCCGGAGAGCTTCCCGGCAAGGAGGCCGAGCAGGCCCGGGCCCACGTGTCCGGGTGCGCGGAGTGCCAGGACGTGGTGAAGGGGCTGGAGACGGACCAGGCCCGCTTCGAGGCGCAGGTGCCCTTCGAGCGTTTCGAGGCCCGCGTGGAGCGCGCGTTGAACAAGCCGAAGACGCAGCCCTCGCGGCCCCTGCGCAATGGGGTGCTGGTGGCGATGGCGGCCTCGGTGCTGCTGGTGCTGTTGGTGCGGCCGATGCTCTCCCAGCCGCCCGTCAACCGGCTCAAGGGCGGAGCCTCGGCGGAGCTGCGGGTCGGCGGAGGCGGGCCCCAGCGCGGCGTCCTGCCGGGAGACACCGAGGCGCTGGAGTCGGACGAGAAGGTGCGGCTGGCGTACGTGGCCGGGCCCTACCGGTACGTGCTCGCGGTGTCGGTGGACGCGGCCGGTGAGGTGTCGGAGCTCTACGCCCAGGACGGCATGAGCCTCCCGGTGGAGGCGGGCCCCGGCCGGCACTGGCTGCCCGACAGCGTGGTGTTCAGCGGCGCGGGCTACGAGCGCGTGGTGATGGTGCTCTCCGATCGGCCGCTGAGCGTGGAGGCGGTGCGGGCGTCGGCGCGGCGGGCCTGGGAGGCGGCGGGCGGCAAGGTGGAGAACATGACCACGCTAGGCTCCGGCGGTGAGGAGACCCACTGGCTGCTGCGCAAGCCATGAGCCGCCCGTCCGGACAAGGGCTGGTGTTCGTGCTGGCGCTGGTGCTGGCGGCGGCCGTGCAGGCGCAGCCGCTGCGACGCTTCGCGCTGGTGGTGGGCAATGACGACGGTGGCGCGGACACCCGGCCCCTGCGCTTCGCCCGGGATGACGCGCGCAAGATGCACGGGCTGCTGACGCGGCTGGGTGGCGTGGAGTACGGCGACGCGCGGCTGCTGCTGGACGAGGAGGCCGGGGACTTCCTGCGCGCCCTCGCCGAGCTGGAGTCGAGCGCCAAGGTGGCTCGGGCCCGGGGCGAGCGCACCGCGCTCATCGTCTACTACTCGGGCCATGCGAAGGACGGGGCCCTGCGGCTGGGAGACAGCGCGCTGGACCTGGAGTCGCTCAAGCGCCGGCTGCTGGCGGCCCCCGCGGACATCCGCATCGCCATCCTGGACTCGTGCCGCTCCGGAGCGCTCACGCGGACCAAGGGGGCCCGGCGCGCCCCGGCCTTCGCCATCGACACGAGCGCCACGCGCGAGGCCCGGGGGCTCGTCATCCTCACCTCCAGCTCGGCGGACGAGGACTCGCAAGAGTCGGACCTGCTCGGGGGCAGCTACTTCTCCCACCACCTGGGCAGCGGGATGATGGGGGACGCGGATCGCTCGGGCGACGGGCAGGTGACGCTCTTCGAGGCGTACTCGCATGCCTACGCCCGCACGGTGGCGGACACCGCGGACAGCAGCGCCGGAGCCCAGCACCCCACCTTCAGCTACGACCTCGCCGGCAATGGCGACCTGGTGCTGACGGACCTGCGGGGACGCGACGAGGGCCTGCTGGTGCCTCGCACCGCGCCCGCGGGGGCCTACTACTTCGTGAACCCGGCCGGACTGGTGGTGGCGGAGGTGGACAAGGCCGTGGACGCCGAGCGGCGGCTGGCCCTGGCCCCGGGCCGGTACACGGTGAAGCGCCGGCTGGCGGACCGGCTGCGCGTGGGCGAGGCCGAGGTCCAGCGCGGACGCACCACGGTGCTCGACGAGTCCCGGCTGCACGATGCGCCCTTCTCGGATGACCCGGTGAAGGGCGTGGCGCCTCGCGAGCGCGCGCTGCGCACGTACTGGACGCTGGGACTCACCGGCGGCTACCACTCCTTCTTCGACACGCCCACGCGCGAGAACCTCTTCCTCTCCACGCCGCTGCTCGGCCTGGAGGTGGGGCTGCACCACTACTTCCGCGAGAACTGGCGCTGGGACGTCGATCTGTCGCTCGGCGGACGGCAGGCCACGCTGGAGCTCCCCACGCTCTCGGGGCCGCGCTACCGGTACTCGCTGTTGAACGTGGGCACCTCGCTCGTGGCCGAGTGGCCCCTGGGCCGCTTCTCCCCTTTCGTGGGCCCCCGGCTCGCCTACCTCGTCATGGGCCGCGACTTCGAGGACGCGAGCCTCCCGGACCAGTTCTACGCCGTGCTCACCCCGGGCCTCGTGGGCGGCGTGCGCTGGCGGCTATCGGACCGCTTCGAGCTCACCGGGCGCGCCCGCGTCCACTACCTCCTCTACAACGTCGACGCACAGCGCTCCCTGGGCTACTGGGAGCTCGGAGCGCTCGTGACGTACCGCCTCTGACAGGGAGCGCCTCATGCGCCACTGCTGGCTCCTGCTGCTGGGCTGCCTCGCCGCGTGCGGCGGGAACTTCTCCAACGACGATCTCGAGTTCCTCAACGCCCTGCCCACCCGGGAGGACCTGGCCTCCGAGCTTCCCGGCTCCAGCGGCACGGTGAGCGAGGGGGGGCTGCGCCGGCGCACGGATGCCCTGGCCGTGGGAGAGCCGTCCACGCTCTACCGGGACACGCGCGCCGCCTCGGACACGTTCAACAACGGGATGGATGGGCTGCTCACCCTGCTGGAGCGGATCCGCGAGCTGCCGCCCACGACACGTGCGCCGGAGCTGCGCGTGTGGGGACCCTGGCCGGACCCGGACCACCCCGGTCACGAGGTGCGCTTCGCGATGAAGCGCGAGCCCGACAGCTTCATCTACCTGCTCCAGTTCCGGACCCAGGGCACTGGAGAGGAGGGGTGGTGGTCCGCCATCGAGGGCACCTTCCAGCCGGACGGTGGGCTGCGCAAGGGCACGGGCGCGGTGAGGATCCTCGTGAAGCAGACGAAGGCCCACGGCTTCGACGTCAAAGGGCTCGCGGATTTGGACCTGTTGGAGATCGTCTACCAGACGCGCGCGCTCCCCATCACCGTGCGGATGCGCTTCGTGCCCTCCTCGCCCGAGAAGGCCTCCGAGCTCCTCTACGCGTACCGCGAGCTTCCCAGCGGCCTCGGAGAGATGGGCTTCCTGCTGGAGGACACCGACATCCTCCCCGGCACGCAGAAGGAGGACCTCGCCATCATCAGCCGGTGGACGACGGACCGGGGAGGCGTGGGAATCATCTCGGTGACGGGCGGAGACGTGCCTCCGGGCTTCACCGCCACGCAGGTGGAGTGCTGGGATGCCAGCTTCCGCGTCACCTATCTGAAGCGGAGCTGGGAGCCTGCGGTGGTGGGCAGTGCCTCCGCCTGCCCGGACGTGTCCGCGCTGGAGCAGCCGTGAGCGGGCCCTCCCTCACTCCATGCTCAGTCCGGTTGGGCCTTGTCCGGCTCACTCCTGGGGGCACTCGCTGCCGGCTTCTCTTTCTCCAGCTTCTGCTCGATTGGAGTCTGAGCAGCGGGTCTCAGGTGCGCGTGATTGCCGACAGCGAGAATGCGCATCGTGCGGATGTCCACGGCATGAACGGTTCTGTCCATGCTGGCCAGGGCTCCCGAAGAGCCCCACAGCGCGTTCGTCTGGCAGGCTCGCTCATCGACAGTGAATCGGACCTGCACGACTCCCGTGGGCTCAGGAGCCGCCGTGACGTCATAGGAGCCGGGCCGGTAGAGACACGCCTCTTCTGGACGGGTGTCCTTGGGCGGTAGGGCCTCGCTGGGAAGAAAGTCCTCCAGGGCGAGCTGGATGGCCGCGGCGATGTTGCCCTCGAGGTGGAGCCGTCCTTCCCTGGGAAGCTCGGGAGGAGGCTGCATCGGGTCCCTCTCCAGGAGTTGCCCGTTCCGCAGGTCCACTTCATAGGTGGCTTCCATGTCCAGCGGCGGACCCCACCGGTAACAAGCTCCAGGGGCGAGGGAGAAGCGGACCAGGGTGGTGCCGTCCCTTCCTGGCGCCGTCTCCACGTCCCAGGATTGGCGCTGGAGGATGCAGATGTCGCTCCGGGTTGCTCCGGCTGGAGGACGCACATCCCACGGGAGGAAACGCGCCATGGCGAGTTGGATGGCCGCGGCCCGGGCACCGGAGAGTTCGACCCTCCCCTCTTCGGGCAAATCCCTTCCGAACTTGAACCAGGCGGCCTCTTCGGCTGGAACGTAACGGACAGAGCTGCGAGCTGTCATGCATCCCGACACGGCCCAGCAGAGCATCAGGCCGGCGGCTCTTCCCATGAACGCCTCCCAACGGCGCCGAGAGTGCAGATGGGTATTCATGGCTGTACAGGGGTGATGAAGCCTGAGTCCTTGTTCTGGGGTTGGATGTAGCCGATGAGCTTCCAGTTCCCGGACTGCCGTTCATAGACCTCGCCGGGCCGGGCCTCACGGACATAGGGCACGAACTTCTGGATGCGGCAGGTCGTATCGAACTGGATGCGAACGCGATAACGCTGATTCCGCCCACGCCTGTCTGGCTCGCTCAAGGGCGAGGAGGGCCATGGATGGCTGTGGAAGTCGGCAAGAGGCGCGAGCTGGCCTCGAGGGTCCTTCACCACCGCTGGTGAGAAACAGGACTTCCTTCTGCTCGGGCCCACCAGCGCCGCTTTCGTCAGGGGAGAGGGCATGCTCGCGTAGTAGAGGCCATCCTCGAACGAGTAGATGACGCCGCAGTACTCCTGACCATATTCGCCCAGCTGCGCTCTGGGGAGTGCCAGCACCGCTGGGCAGAGCTGGTCGATGACTTCATCCACATCTGTCGAGGGACGGATGTCCTTCCATGGACCACGTACCCAGACGATTTCGGAGTCTCCCAAAAAGCCGTAGTCTTCCGTCTGTCCGGTATGTGGGCCGCTGGCGCAGCCGAGAAGGCACAGCCCCATCAGCGCTGCTCGGATCCTCATCACGTTCAGGGGTGTGCTCTGGCGCGAGACGTGTCCGAACATGAAGTGCATCGGGCGGTGAGCTGGGGCTTTGATGGGCAGAAGGTGGATGGATTATGGACCAGCCGCGCGAGTGAGGACAAGCGGCCAGCGACAAAAAGGGAGCCATGGCGAGCAGGAGCATCGAGGAGGGCCGCATCAAGCGGCTCAACACGCCTCGGCCCAGTCGCGCAGGCGTTCAGGGGATTGCCTCTGGCCCTCCATCACTCCATGTCCTCCAGTTCCTTGCCCTTGGTTTCCCGGATGAAGACGAGCACGAAGACGAGCGAGGCCACGGCGGCGGCGGTGTAGAGCCCATAGGCCAGCCCCAGGCCCGCGGTGCGCAGGGAGGGGAACGTGGAGGAGACGATGAAGTTGGCGATCCACTGCGCCGAGCCCGCGAGCGCCAGCGCACGGCCGCGAATGCGGTTGTTGAACATTTCCCCGAGCAGCACCCACACCACGGGTCCCCAGGACAGGCCGAAGCAGAAGACGTAGAGGTTGGCGGCCACCAGGGCGATGGTCCCCGCCGCTCCCTGGAGGACGGGATTGCCCGCGGCATCCGCCCCGGCCGTGCCGAACAGGTACGCCATCGCCCCGAGCGTCAGCGCCATGCCCACCGAGCCCACGATGAGCAGCGGCTTGCGCCCGAAGCGATCCACCGTGGCGATGGCGATGAACGTGGTGACGATGTTGGTGACGCTGGTGATGACGGTGATGGCCAGCGAGTCCCGCTCGGAGAACCCCACCGCCTGCCAGAGGACGCTCGAGTAGTAGAAGATGACGTTGATGCCCACGAACTGCTGGAAGACGGACAGTCCGATGCCCACCCAGACGATGGGCAGCAGCCCGAAGCGGCCCCGGAGGTCCGAGAACCGGCCGGTGTGCTCGCTCGAGAGGCTCTGGCGGATCTCCTCCACCTTCGCCTCGGCGCGAGCCCCGATGATGGAGCGGAGCACGTCCCGGGCCTTGTCATCGCGCTTCTTGGCGACGAGGTAGCGGGGGGACTCGGGAATCAGCAGGGCGCCGATGCCATAGAGGACCGCGGGGGGAAGCTCGGACAGGAGCATCCACCGCCACGCCGCCATGCCGAGCCAGAGGGGATTCGAGGCGGAGCCGCCCGCCGCCGCGGCGATGCCGTAGTCCACGAGCAGCGCGGCGAAGATGCCGGAGACGATGGCCAGCTGCTGGAGCGAGCCGAGCCGGCCCCGCAGGTGGGCCGGGGCGATCTCCGCGATGTAGGCGGGGGCGATGACGCTGGCGATGCCCACCGCGATGCCGCCCACCAGGCGCCAGAGGCTGAAATCCACCAGCCCGAAGGCCACGCCGGAGCCCGCGGTGCCCACGGAGAAGAGGACCGAGGCCACCACCATCGTCCGGGTGCGGCCCATGCGGTCGGCCAGCTGCCCGCCCACGAAGGCTCCCACCGCCGAGCCCAGGAGCGCCGAGGACACGGAGATGCCGATGGCCGCGTCACTCGCATGGAAGGTGGACTGCAGGGCGCCGACGGCCCCATTGATGACCGCCGTGTCGAAACCGAACAGGAAGCCACCCACGGCGGCCACCGCGGCAATCATCACGACCTTGAGCGATGAGCCTTCCTCGGCCAACGCCTCATCGCGCACATCCGCCATACGGAGACCTCCCAGAGCGCACCCAACATCCGCACTCCGGGTCCGACGTCATCCCTCAAAAGAAGACAGGTGTTGGCCGGTGGAAAACGACCGGGAGGCGACAAGGCTCGAGAGGGCTCAGGGTGTCACGGCGGCGGCGAACCGGCGCTTGCCTTCGCGGATCGTGAGAATGACGGCGGGTTTCACCGGGTTGCGGTCCGCGTCCAGGGTGAGGGTGCCCGTGGCGCCGGGGTGGTTCTTCGTGCTCGCGAGCGCGTCGCGGATGTCCGGGCCGGAGAGTGACTTCGCCCGCTCGATGGCCGCGAGCGCCACCTTCGCCGCGTCGTAGCCCAGCGCGGAGGCGGCCTCGGGAGAGCGGCCGTAGCGCTCGCGGAACGAGGTGATGAAGCGCTGGAGCTCGGGGGCGGGGTTGTCCTCGGCGTAGTGGGACGAGTAGGAGGCGCCTTCCAGCGCGCCGCCCGCGAGCTCGAAGATGCGGTCCGACTCCCAGCCATCGCCGCCGAGCAGCGGCATCGTCAGGCCCATCTCGCGTGCCTGGCGGGCGATGACGCCCACCTCACTGTAGAAGCCCGGCAGGTACAGGGCCTGGGGCTTCGCCTTCTTCACCGCCAGCAGCGGCCCGCGGTAGTCCGAGTCCCCCTTCGAGTAGCTCTCCACCGCCACCACGGTCCCGCCCAGCTTCTTGAAGGTCTCGATGAAGGCGTCACTCAGGCCGAGCGAGGAGGCGTTCTTGCTGTCGTGCAGCACCGCCACGCGCTCGAGCTTCAGGTTCTCCCGGGCGAAGCGGGCCATGGCACCGCCCTGGAAGGGATCGATGAAGCAGGTGCGGAAGATGAAGTCGCCCTTCTTCGTGACGTCGGGGTGGGTGGACGAGGGCGTCACCATGGGCACGCGGGCCGCCTGCACCGCGTCGGCGATGGCCAGCGAGCCGGACGACGTCACGTCTCCGAGGATGAGCACCACCTTGTCCTGCGTGAGGAGGCGCTTGGCCGCGGCCACGGACTCCTCGAGCTTGCCCTGGGTGTCATAGGAGCGGAGCTCCACCCTGCGGCCCTTCACGCCGCCGGCGGCGTTCACCTGCTCCACGGCGAACTGGATGCCATCGCGCACCACCGTGCCGAACGAGGCCTCCGAGCCCGTGAGACTCCCCAACGAGCCGATGACGATGGGCCCCTCCTGTGTGGGGGCGCGTTGCTCCGAGGTGGCGGGAGCGGAGGGCGGAGGCGGCGGGGACTTCCGCTCGCAGGCGAGGGAACACAGGGCGACGGTGGCGAACAGGGGCAGGAGGCGGTGCATGGGGGACTCTCTGGGGCGCACTCTGTACGTGCTTCAACCGGAGCGAGACCCGCTTCAGGGCATCGGCTACCGCGTCCGCCAGCGAGCACGCCGGGAGAGGTCCAGGGCGGCGTCAGCCGGGGGGTCCGTTCAGGCCTCGACAAGGGTAGCACACGGGCGGCCGAGCGCCCCCGCGCTTCCCCTGCCCCACGGGGCGCGTCATCCTTCCTTGACTCGGTGGGGGTCCCTCTCTAGGTTGAATCTCTTCTCCCAGTACTTAGCGAAGGACGTTTCCCACCATGGCTCGCGTCACAGTCGAAGACTGCCTCCCCCTGGTCGACAACCGCTTCGCGCTCGTGCTGCTGGCGGCCAAGCGCGCCCGTCAGCTCATGGCCGGCGCCCGCCCCATCATCGACACCTCGAAGAACAAGCCGCCCGTGCTCTCCCTGCGCGAGGTGGCCACCGGCCACGTGAAGTTCGACCGGGACGTGCGCGAGGCCCTCACCGGCAAGTACGCCGCGTCCGAGAAGGCCAACGGCGCCTAGTCGCCCGAGCCCTCCGGGCGTAACAGCCCGGACAGGGCGAGGCTGGCCCCCGCGCGCAGCAGCATCCTGGCCGCGCGCGCGGCGATGGCCTTCTCGCCCTTGTAGCCCAGCAGCGCCGCCACCCGCGTCAGCGGCACCCAGCGCGTCTCGTCCACCTCCACCCGGTGGCCCGCGTGCTGGATGTCTCCCAGCACCCCGGACTGGTAGCGGAACAGGTAGAAGTGCACCCGCTTGAAGATGCGCTGCCCGCGGAACTGGTAGACGTAGCGGATCTCCCCCAGCGGCGCGACGAGCGTGGCCTTCAGCCCCGTCTCCTCCCACACCTCGCGCACGGCGGTCTGCTCGGGCGTCTCCCCCGGGTCCACATGCCCCTTGGGAAGCGCCCACAGGGAGCGGCCGTGGGGCCGGATGACGGCCACCTCCAGCTCGCCCCCCTGCTCTCGGATGACTATTCCTCCGGCGGACGCCTCACGGGGCATGGCCTCAAGTTAACCGATGCCCGGCCGCCGCGGTCAGGAGACTTGTCCGAAATGCCGCAGCTTGGCTTCTGCCCCCAACCGGTACGCGTAACGCAGATCCGTCAGCAGCCGCTCCAGCCGCCGCCCCGTCACGTGCCCCATCAACCGCGAGCAGAAGTTGCGTGACAGCCGGTTGGCCTCCTCGTACCGCCACCGCTCCGCCGCGGACAGCCGCTCCCGGTAGGACACCCGGTCGAACAGCCTCCCCAACAGCTCCTCCGCCCACCTCCCCACCCCATCCCCCCACCGGTGCAGCAGGCACAGGGCGAACTTGTCCACCTCCGCCTGCGCCTCCAGCTCCAGCAGGGAGACGGTACGCCCATGTATGGCGGTGTGCGCCACGTAGAGGAAGTGCGAGACGCCCTCGGCGAGCTGGCAGAAGCCGTCCAGCTCGGACTCCAACAATGAGTCCACGGGGCCGCTCTCGTAGGGCTTGAGGCGGTGGAGCAGCGCGGGGGCGAGGTAGAGGGCCATCTCCAGCTCTCCCTCCGCCTCGTGGACGAGCAGCTCCTCCTCACTGCGCCCGGTGGCGCCCAGCTGGACGGCGGCTTCGCGGTCCACCACGAAGCCCTCCGCCCGCGCGGCGCAGGTGATGCCGTAGATGGCCTCCAGGTGCTCCTGCACTCGGCCTATCATTCAGGGCCTCCCGGCTTCAGTTCGGCAGGCCCTTGGGCGTCACCAGGCCGGCATCCACCAGCACCTGCTCCAGCTTGTCGTTGCCGGTGCGCACCCAGCTCTCGTACACCTTGAGGGCGCCCGAGGGGCCGTTCTGCACCAGCCCCCGTGCGGCGATCTCCTCCAGCACGTCCACCAGGGCGCGGAAGCGGGCGCTCAGCTCCCGGTAGACGGCGGCGAAGCCCGCGGCGGGCGCCAGGTCCGCCAGCTGCCCGTAGGCCGCGCCGCCCATCTGGATGTAGTAGTCCTGGCCCACGGCGCTCTCGCGCAGCGCGCCGGAGAAGAAGCCCGCCTGGTAGAGCGACACGTCCCCCAGCCGCCGCAGGGTGCGGATGCGCTCGTCGCGCTGCTGCTGCAGCGAGCGGTGGTACAGCATGGCGAGCGGCTCCTGCTCCTTGCGCCCGTCCTCCCCCTTGCTGAACAGGTTGTCGGTACAGGCGAACTCGGCCAGCAGGTTGACCAGGTAGAATTCCGTCGTCTCCCCGACAGCGAGCTTCTGGCGCCGGATGACTTCTTCCAACAGCGCCTTGAAGAACTCCTTCAACGACGGGGCCGTCACCAGTTGACTCATGGACTCTCGACCTCCAACGCCCCCCAGGGTTTTGCGGGCCGGGGACGCCACGTAAAAGTTACCAACGCCCCCCCACGTGCGGCAAAAGGTCCCCCAGTCATTCCGGGTACTTACGCTGGCACTCGACCCCCACGACTGCCAGAAACAGTGGGGGTCCCCCGCTGTCCGGCTCCCGACGTCCACAGGAAGACAGAGCGGAAAAACCCAATTGTGACGGGAACTTGGCGAGACCCCTCCCCGCGGTCCCGGCTCGCTTGACGGGTCGACTTCGCTGGTTATTATCCCGCGCGCTGGCTGATTGGCACTCGCGAGGTGCGAGTGCTAACGGCCCGGGCCGCGAGGCCCCTATTCCCACCCCCATGGGTGCTCCGCATGCCGGGGCGCCCCAGCTCAAGGAGACAGACCATGAAGATTCGTCCCCTGCAGGACCGCCTGATCGTCAAGCGCGTGGCCGAGGAGAACAAGACCAAGGGCGGTCTGTTCATCCCCGACACCGCCAAGGAGAAGCCCCTCGAGGGCCACGTGATCGCGGTCGGCAACGGCAAGGTGCTCGAGGACGGCAAGGTGCGTCCGCTGGACATCAAGGCCGGCGACACCATCCTCTTCAGCAAGTACTCGGGCACCGAGGTGAAGATCGAGGGTGAGGAGCACCTGATCCTCCGCGAAGAGGACGTGCTCGGCATCATCGAGAAGTAATCACCCCACTCACCTTTCAGAAAAAGAGAACTCCATGTCCGCAAAAGACATCATTTTCGACACCAAGGCCCGCGACGCCATCCTCCGCGGCGTCAACACCCTCGCCGACGCGGTGAAGGTGACCCTCGGGCCCAAGGGCCGCAACGTCGTCATCGAGAAGTCCTTCGGCTCGCCGACGATCACCAAGGACGGCGTCACCGTCGCCAAGGAGATCGAGCTCGAGAACAAGTTCGAGAACATGGGGGCCCAGATGGTGAAGGAGGTCGCCTCCAAGACCTCCGACGTCGCCGGCGACGGCACCACCACCGCCACCGTGCTCGCGCAGGCGATCTACCGGGAGGGCGCCCGCCTCGTCGCGGCCGGCCACAACCCGATGGAGATCAAGCGCGGCATCGACAAGGCCGTCGAGGTCATCGTCGAGCACCTCAAGAAGTCCGCCAAGCTCACCAAGGACCCCAAGGAGATCGCCCAGGTTGGCACCATCTCCGCCAACGGTGACGAGACGATCGGCAACATCATCGCGGACGCGATGGAGAAGGTCGGCAAGGAGGGCGTCATCACCGTC